>CAYUIH010000025.1:0-7665 GCA_964444775.1 uncultured Candidatus Saccharibacteria bacterium | reverse complement strand
CTCTGCAACAGTTGGAGCATGCCGGGCTTATATCCAGGCAGGGGACACTCTGGGTCGAGGTCCAGCATCATCTGTCATATCACCAGTAATTCCTCTCCACTCCGCCTCATGGCGGAGTTTTTCTTGCTTTTTCTGTGAGTTTTTGGTATAATAGCACGCATCATCAATCAATGCTGGGAGAGCCACCGCTCGCTATCACCACAGAAAGGATTTTACTATGGCTGAAGAAGAAGCCAAAATCTTAGAAAACACCGAAGTCGCTGAAGTTCCAGAGGCCGAGGAGAAATTTGCCAAGTCCGGCAAAAAGTCCAAAAAGCACATCGAAGAGGTTAAGGCCGAGGAAGCTCGCCAAGCCCGCAAACTTGAGCGCGCCGCCGAAGAAGCTGAAGAAGCTTCCAAGCCCAAGGGAGAAAAGCCGGTTACCCGCCCGCTCATCGAACGCCGCGGCAAGAATTATCGTGCCGCCTTCGAGAAAATCGAAAAATCTAAGGTTTATTCCCTAGAAGACGCCGTTAAACTCGCCATCATCACCAGCCCGGTCAAGTTCGACGCCACCGTCGAGGCTCACGTCCGCCTCGGGGTTGACCCTCGCCAAGCCGACCAAAACATCCGCACCACCGTCGTCCTCCCGAACGGCAACGGTAAGACCGTCCGTGTCGCCGTCTTCGCTCCGCTCGATTTAGCCAAAAAGGCTAAAGACGCTGGCGCCGACATCGCCGAAGACGAAGAATTCTTAAAGCGCCTCGACAAGGGAGAAATCGCTTTCGATGTCCTTATCTCCACCCCTCAATACATGCCTAAGCTCGGTAAATACGCCCGTATGCTCGGCCCCAAAGGTCTCATGCCAAACCCCAAAGCCGGCACTGTCACCATGGATCTCGAAAAAGCCGTCAAAGAAGCCAAGGCTGGTAAGGTTGAATATCGCGTCGACAAACAGTCCATCGTCCATATCGGCCTCGGCAAGGTTTCCTTCGGCGCCGATAAACTCTTCGAGAACGCTAAGACTTTCTTCGACAGCCTCAAGGCTCAAAAGCCGGCCAGCCTCAAAGGGAACTATGTTAAGTCCGTCTATCTAACAACCACCATGGGCCCCTCTATCGCCGTCGAAAACATCTACGGCTAATCCGCCTCTGTCAAAAGTTTTGAGCGCGTCCCAAACTTCCGAACCCCCTCTCTGTTCAACAGGGAGGGAGTTTTCTTGTCAAAAACGCTAAAATATGGTATAATTAAGCTACTTTTGTACTTTAAGAAAAGGAAGTGAACAAATTGGCCACCCAATTTAACCCCGCTCGCGAGACCGCCACTAAATGCATAAGGGTCTTTCAGTCAGACTCGCCCCATCCGCTCATCGTTGTTCAGCCCAAAAATCCAGGAATCGTGCCTTTTCTCGACGCCCTCGGCAACCGCCGCGCCAGATTTATCACTAAGGCCATCGATCAAATCGTCGAACGGATAATCTACGGCTTCGCAAATATCGAGCTCCGCCGCGTCGGATTTGGCACCATAACCCACGCGCCAGACATTGCCAAGCCATATACCACCTTCCTCTGTCGCCCCGTCGACAAAAGCACCCATCTAATCTTAGATGTCCTCGTCACTGAAGCCGACCCCGTCCAAGAGACCCATCATTTTGTCATCGCCTCAATTAACCAAGTCCCCAGAATTATCTACAAATCTAGGGCGCTTACTATCGAGCTACTAGACAAAAATGCGCAAAAACAATATGTTTCTATCGTCGCCGCGTCAGATGATTATCTCCAAAAACTCGACATAGAAGCCGCGCACAAGCTCGAGACTTGGGAACAATCCGCGTTAGGATACGAAAAGCTAGCTCTAGATAGCCTTCAGCAAAAGGTAGCAACAGAGCTTAAAAAATTGCTAGAGTCCGCGTCATGTCCCTTCAGCGTTAGTAGTCTAACCCAAATGAGGCGCCACGGGCTTAAGCTCGTGCAGAGAAACCTCCCCAACTTTATTCTTTCCGAGCCAGCGTTCCTCAATGACGAAGTTCTAAGGGTCGAGTTTCGAGTCCAAGGCGATCTTGCTTTCGGGCGTTATCTGCCCGTCTATACTACGGACCCCGCCGAAATCGCGGCCAAAATCGTCGCCCGACTATCAGAGTTTTCTATCTACGTCCGTAGACTCGACTCTCTCGCCCGCACGCTCGACAACCTCGCTTCCTCCTAATCCCCCCAACTTCGGGGGATTTATTATTTCAAGCCGTCTTCTCAGAATTACCCGCAGATACTTTTTAAAGTTGACAGAACCTAGAAAAAGCAAATGCTAGACAAAAACATAATTATATGCTATAATATAGACAGTAAGCTATTCTATCAGCTTAAGAATTATCTACAATTTGGGAGGATTATTATGATCATTACGGAAAAAATGGTAGACATCATTTGGCAAAAGATCGACGAGCGTATGTCGGCAAACGGTTGGGAAATGGACGAATCGTCTGGTTTAACTATCTATCGAAAGATATTGACGGCTTTTACAGCTGGCGACTTTGGCGCTCACGGCGTTCTTGCTAGTGTTAAGTTTAATGATTACATTTCCTTTTCTATTGGAGAAGAATACCGCGATGGAAATTTTTACGGTGTAGACGAAATCGAAATCGAGAATATCCCTGATGGAGATATTACCTGGAAGCTATTCAATAAGAGCTTTCATCAATACGCTCTCTTCGTGACGGAAATAGTCGAAAGCTCTCTGCTGATGGCTAGCGTACCGTTTGTCAAGAATTATGACTTTGGCAATTATCAAGAATGGAAACAAAACATAAACTCAGATATAAGATATGATTTAGAAAAAATAGCGTGTTATCCGGACGAATGTAGACATTCAATCGAAGAATTGAATCTGCCGGTCAATACACGCTTGGCTTTATACGGTTGCGGCTACAACGATGTGGAGAATTTGATTGAAATGCCTAAAGAAGATTTACTTGAAAACGCCAAGCTAGGCAACGGTGATGTTGAAAAAATCCTCCAAATGATTTCGCTTTACAAGCGAGATTAATATCTCAAAACAGAGCGAAACTCAAACCCCTCCAAACGGAGGGGATTTTTATGTTATAATATCCTAACAAATAGCACCTTATTAGATTGGAGGGTCAACTATGCAACAAATTTGTCCGAAAGTAAAACGTTATATCGAAACCGAAATCTTGCCGCGCTACGATAAACTGCCTGGCCACGCCGGCGATCATATCGCCTCAGTTATTCAACGCAGTCTAAAAATCGCCGAAATGCTCGACGACGACGTTGATGTTGATAAAGTTTACGTCATCGCCGCTTACCACGACCTCGGTCGAGAAATCGACAACGAAACGCACAACAAATGGTCGGCCTACCTGCTCCGCCGCGACAAAACTCTCGCCAAACTTTTCCCTAAGGAAGATATAGAAATCATGGCCCAAGCCGTCGAAGACCATCGCGCCTCGCTCAGCTACGAGCCGCGTAGCCTCTATGGTAAAATCGTTTCTTCCGCCGACCGTTCGCACGACATCAACGAAATCCTCGCCCGCGCCTGGGACTACAACGGTGTTTTATACCCACACATCAGCGACGACGAACGTTGCGAGATGGTGCGCAAAATTCTACGCAAGAAATACTCCCCCAACGGCTACGCCGCTGACCGCATTTATTTCCTTAAAGAAGAATATCTCGACTTCATGAATAAGGTCGAAGAAATCACTCGCGACCCAGCTGAGTTTAGAAAAATCCAACTCGACTTTAACCGCCGCCGTGCCGCGAACTCCTCCACCTCCTAATCCCCCAACTTTGGGGGATTTTTCTATAATGTGATACAATAATTATATGGAAAACGAAGAATTAGCCAGCAAAACGCGCGCCATCGAACTTTTTACGAGCGGAAAAATCAACGATTTTGAAATCGGCACGACTAAGGGGCTAAAACAAATTCATCAGTTTTTGTTTCAAGACGTTTTCGACTTTGCCGGCAAAATTCGCACCGTCGACTTATCAAAGGGCAACTTCCGCTTCGCTCCGGCCATTTATCTCAAAAACACGCTAAAAACTATCGACGCTCTCCCAGATAAAACTTACGACGAAATCATCAAAAAATACGTCGAAATGAACGTCGCCCACCCGTTTCGCGAAGGCAACGGCCGCGCCACCCGCATCTGGCTAGATCAGCTCTTAAAAGCCCGCCTCGGAAAATGCGTCGACTGGTCAAAGGTCGAAAAATCCGCCTATCTTTCCGCCATGGAACGCTCCCCCGTCAACGACCTAGAGATTAAAACTCTCCTTTCTTCCGCCTTAACCAAAAAAATCCACGACCGCGAAGTTTATATGAAGGGCATCCAATCTTCCTACGCGTACGAAGAACAATCCAGCTACGACGTCCATAAACTATTCAACTAGTTTCTTATTCCGAAACAAAAATGCTATAATGTTTATGCATGGACGAAACAACAATACTCGAAAACCAAAAATTAGCAGAATATAAAAACTACCTAGATCATATTCTTGATGCTGTCGACCCAGCGATTTCTCTCGATGACGACCAGCGTCGCGTCGTTGTAAGCGAGGAAAAGCGTGCACTCGTTCTTGCTGGCGCTGGCACCGGTAAAACAACCACCATGGTTGCCCGCGTTAAATATCTCGTCGATAAAATGCACGTCGACCCACATAAAATCCTCGTCCTCAGCTTTGCCCGTAAAAACGTCGAGGAGCTCCGCGATCGTATTCATACCGACCTAAACATCCCCGCCGACGTTTCCACTTTTCATGCTTTAGGCTTAAATTATCTTAAAGAATACGGGCGAGAACAAGGTCGCCAATGTTTTGTCGTTGACGACCGCGATAAATACCAAATTTTCGAAAAATATCTCCGCGAAAAACTTTATACTTCTAAAGAAAACATCTCCGAATTCGTCAAAAACTTTAAAAATGTTAAGAACAATTCACGCACGCTTTTCGGCCATTTCTTTCTCGAGCATCATGCTGATTTTGACACTTTCGACGAATATCTTGCCGCTCTCCGCGCCGCCAAAAAGGCCGAGTGGGGCAATAATCTCAAAAAAATTATCTCCGACCGCGAAGCAGAAGGAATCAACGCCGACATTCCGCTTAACCTCAAGCACGAATGGTTTCGCTCGAAAGGCGAAGCCGCGATCTCTAACTTTTTCCTCAAACACGGCATCGAATATACCTACGAAAAATTCTACGAAGAAATTCCGCCCGACGAGAAGGCCCGTCTCCGCCCAGATTTCACACTTAACTTAGGCGGCGAAGAAATTATCGTTGAATACTTTGGACTCTACCAAGAAGGCGACGATGTTTATTCAAAAACCTACAACCGCGAACGCGAGCTAAAAATCGCCCGGTTCAAAAAAGACCACAAACGCTACATCGCCCTCGAATACGAGCCTAACTTCGGCTATCTTAAAACCCTCGAAAGAGAACTAAAAAATTTCGGCTTTAAATTTAGTCCGCTTTCCGATTCTGAAATTGCCGACCTCATTCTCAGTTCTAATCCTCTCCGCGAATTATACCAAGCCTGCCGTTTCTTTAACGAATGTGTTGAAAAAATCAAATCCTCCCCCCATCGTCAAAATTTCGAAAACATCGTCGAATCTTTTATCTCCGCTCAGCCAGAAAGCCAAGCCGCCTTTCGTTCCCAATACAAGTTTATTCGCGAATACTGCCAATTCTATCACCACGAACTTCATTGTTCGCCTAACGGCATCGGCCTCGATTATTCCGATATGATTTATTTCGCCAAACAATATCTCGAGTCACTCGACGATCAACATTTCTCCTACGACCACGTTATTATCGACGAGTACCAGGATATTTCTTACGACCGTTACGAGTTAATTCTTAAAACTCTCGAGCACGGCGGCCGCACCAACCTCATGGCTATCGGCGACGATTGGCAGTCTATCTATGGCTTCTCCGGCTCCCGTATTGAATATACCTATAACTTCGCTCAATACTACTCTCCCGACAAGGTAAAACTCTACCGCATCAACCAAACTTATCGTTTTTCTAACGAACTCGCCGAGCTCACTGGCGATTTCATCATGAAAAATCGCAGCCAAATTAAAAAACAGCTCCACTCCACCAAACATCAAACCGACCCTATCTGGCCCGTTAATTTCCCCAGCAGCGACTCGCTCGAAGAACGCCAATTTAACGAATATAAAACCTTAGCCGGAATTATTAGAGGCTTACACACTCATCATCCTCACGATAAAATCCTCGTACTCACCCGCACCAACTACGCCATCGAAAAGCTCTTTGACTACCCAAATCTCGGTTTTATCGACGAAGTCGGAGATAAAGTCTCGCTTAAAGGTCTCGGCGATTTTAAATTTGAAGTCCGCACTATTCACCGCGCCAAGGGTACCACTAGCGACTGGACTATCGTCTTTGGGCTTAACAATTCTTTCCCAAAAAATCACGAACCCGAATTTTGGTTTAAAGAACTTTTTGCGCCCGAGCCAGAACCAGAAAAAATCAACTTTGCTGAAGAACGGCGTGTTTTCTATGTCGCTTTAACCCGCACCAAAAATCGAGTTTTCCTTCTTCAATGCGAAAATCCCAAATTCCGCAGCCGTTTTCTCTCCGAAATTACTGGCCTTTCTCACGTTCAACAGCGTCAAACGCTTATCTAACCAAGAATTATTATTATGACTACCAAAAAATCTACCAAATCCGCTTACCGAAAAGCCGCCTCAACATCAAAATCGTCAAAATCTTCCAAATCAAATCGGTCTTACAAAACCCGCCGCGTGGCCGTCGCGGGCGCCGCCGTGGCCGCCGTCGCGGGCTATCTTTTACTCAATCCCGCCTCTTACGAAACCCTCCTAATCCAATCTTCCGCCACCGACCCCGTCCCCAACAGCTCCATCGAGACTACCTCTCCGCTCGGCGTTTCCGCCACCAACGAATCTCCAAGCAACTCCGCCCCGCTCGCCACTCAAGTCCTCGAGAAGCTCCAGGTTAAGGGTCGCGCCAGCAAATCCGGCTATTCCCGCGAAGAGTTCTATAATTCCTGGCCCACCATCGACGGCTGCTCTCTCCGCCAGCGCATTATCAAGCGCGAACTCGGCTCCTCCGCCGTCGTCTCCAGCGAAGACAACTGCACCGTCATCTCCGGCGAATACGACGAGCCCTATACCGGCTCCCACCTCATCTTTTATCAAAAATCTGATTTCACTAAAGGCGTCCAAATCGACCACGTTGTCGCTCTCTCCGACGCCTGGCAAAAGGGCGCACAAAACTTAACCAAAGACGAACGTTATGCCCTCGCCACTGACCCGCTCAACCTTCTCGCCGTCGACGCTAAAACCAACCAAGGTAAGTCCGACGGCGACGCCGCCACCTGGCTCCCGCCTAACAAATCCTTCCGTTGCGCCTATGTCGCCCGCCAAGTCTCTGTTAAATATAAATACAACCTCTGGGTCTCCTCCGCCGAAAAGTCCGCCATCGCCGGCGTCTTAAAAACCTGCCCGTCCGAGCCAGCCGTTGGTGTCTCGCTATGATATAATGGACTTATGAAAAAGCCCAAAGTCCCCGCCACCGTCACAGAAAACCGCCAGGCTCGCTTCGATTATTTCCTCGGAGATGAGCTAGTTTGTGGGCTCTCGCTTTCTGGCCCCGAAGTCCGTCTGATTCGCGACCATCACGTCCAGCT
>CAYUIH010000024.1:0-7947 GCA_964444775.1 uncultured Candidatus Saccharibacteria bacterium | reverse complement strand
TCAATCGCTAAGGCGTTGACGAGCATATAATTGAGATCGGTGTTGACGGTAGTTTCATCGAACATATTGTTGATAATGCCGAGGGTTTTGTCGGAAACCCAATTGTTTGGGACGTCTGGTGTTAAGAAAGAATCAAGGATAACTTCGGCGTTGTATTTGGACTTGAGCGTGTCGGTGTAGGAAGATTTGACTTGGCTAGCATAGCGATTGCTAATAAACATAGCATTGGCAAGAGAGCGATTTTCGGAATTGAGATAGGCTTTTGGGGAGTAGTCGCCGATGAGGGCTTCGATTTGGGTTTTGGAGTTGC
The DNA here is from genome assembly GCA_964444775.1 of uncultured Candidatus Saccharibacteria bacterium. GTDB lineage: Bacteria > Patescibacteriota > Saccharimonadia > Saccharimonadales > Saccharimonadaceae > Nanosyncoccus. The sequence continues at coordinate 7,637 of CAYUIH010000024.1, read as the reverse complement.
CAGCGGCTCCGTCCTTCAGCATGGCGAGGGCGTATTTAATGGAGAGCGGGCTATAGATAATGTTTTCCTGCTTATTTTCTAGGCCAAGAAAGGATAAATCAAAATCACTCAAATCGTTGCCGGCTAGGCGCAACTTCTCTTGAGTTTTAACCCCCGGCTCGGCGGGGGTTTGGTCTTTTTTGGTTTCGGCAGTTTGTGAAGTGCCGGTAATCTTCTGAATTACGTCGTTGGCGACATCTGGCAAGAGGAAGTAAACGGCGATACAACCAGCGAGCAAGATAAAGAGGATAATTAGAACAATAAGGCCGGCTTTACTCTTTTTCTTAGGCTTATCAAAGACGCCAGGGGCAGTAGCGGCTGGAGTCTCGGCCTCGGCGGCGGCAATCAAATCTTCAGAAGAGTGAACAGCAGGTTCTTCAACCGCGGGCTTTTCTTCAGCAGTGTTGTCGCTTACTGGAATATCTTCTGGCTCTTTTTCCGGAGTGGCGTCAGAAACAGCAGGTTCAACGGGAGCTTCTTCAGCTGGTTCTTCCGGCTTCGGCTCCTCAGTCTTCGGTTCTTCAGCTGGTTCTTCCGGCTTAGCTTCTGGCTCGGCCGTGGTCTCTTCGGGTTTTACTTCTTCAACCGACGCTTCAGCCACTGGCTCAATCGGGGGCTCTTCAGCCGAGGGAGCTTCTTCAGCTGGTTCTTCCGGCTTCGGCTCCTCAGTCTTCGGTTCTTCGGCCGGAGTTTCTTCGGGCACGTTCTCGGCAGGGTCGGCCGCGGGCTTTTCTTCCGGCGTATCTCCCGGAGCATTTTCTATATTTTTGAGAATAGGATCTTCTTCCATGGTTTCTTTCCGTTTATAAACTTAAGCTTATTATAACACAAAAAATGTTTGAGCGGAGCTTAGAATTTAAAGCTTTTCTACGGTCTTAAAAATGTAATTTTCGCCAGACTTCTCAAAGACGAAGCGATAAGAAGCGAAGTCGGTATAATTATCGGTTGTAATAATCCTTGGTATATACATGCCCATACCGCCACTACCAAGATAAGAATAAACAAGAGACTCGTCTGGAGTAATAGCTTGGTCGGTTTCTGAGTCATAGACATCGTTGATTCCAAGAATCGCCTTGTAAACCGGAACATTACTACTTTCCGTCTCATTGATAGTAGCACCTCGCACGTAGACAAAGGCAGACTCGCCCTTTTGGGAATACTTTTCAACATAAACTTGATGAGATGGACCATCGGCACCACCACAACCAGCCATAGGGAAATAATAAATATGATATTCAGCGTCGTGTATTGCGGAACCGCAGATATTAGTTGTTTTTTCAAAAGAAGTAGGCTTTTCCCCGAATATGTTAGCATAAACTTCCGCTACTTCATCTTCGGAAGCGGCGGGCATCCAGTCAATAGTCGTACATAGATTATCCGTGCTGTTGTTCTTACAATACTCGGGACTTACAGAAGCATAATAATCGTTTGGAACGCCGTAACTTGAAGCAGGCTTTAATTGTCCCTGGTCGTTCATATATAGAGTAGTGATATAAAATTTGTCGTTAATAGTGAGTTCAGAGTAGAGTCTGGGAGCGACAGTATAAACACTGCCAAAACCAAAATATCGATTCTGGGTATAATTTTCCGACTTAACCGCATATTCCAAATAACCATCGATGCCGGGATGATGAAGAATAAGCACATTTCGGAATAAAGCAGCAATGGTAGCGCTGTCAGTAATTTCGACTTCTTCAGCTTCTGGCTCGTCTGGAGTGGGGATTCCCGAATCGGCGGGGGTTTGGTCTTTTTTGGTTTCGGCAGTTTGTGAAGTGCCGGTAATCTTCTGAATTACGTCGTTGGCGACATCTGGCAAGAGGAAATAAACGGCAGCACAACCAGCGAGCAAGATAAAGAGGATGATTAAGACGACAAGACCAGCCTTACCCTTCTTTTTAGGCTTGTCGAAAACGCCTGGGGCAGTAGCGGCTGGAGCCTCCTCGGGCTTTGGCTCTTCCGCCGGGGTTTCGGCAACTGGCTCAATTGGGGGTTCTTCAGTCTCGGGCTTTTCTTCCGGCGTATCTCCCGGAGCATTTTCTATATTTTTGAGAATAGGATCTTCTTCCATGGTTTCTTTCCGTTTATAAACTTAAGCTCATTATAACACACGAAAACCAAAAAGCGAGCCTATTCTTAAGAATTGCAAGTTCCAGCGGCTCCTTGTTCTGGTTTTGTCCGACTTCTAAGCGGCTCTTTGTTCTGTTCTCTGTCCGACTCCGCAGCCACACGATAAAAACAACAACGTTCACTAGTAAGCGCGAGTAGTCAAGGCGTTTCTACCCGACGATCGAGCGCGCACTAGACTGATACGTTGTTGTTTTTATAGGGCCTGGCGAGGACCAGGACAGAAATAGAACTAAGAGACGCTGACGCTCAAAAAACTAAGCTTTTTCTAAGCTAATAGTCCCCTGCTCTCCCTCTACCTTCACAATCTCATCATAACTATAATTTCCATCCGCGGTCACTTCTGTCGCCAACACCTCCGCCTTCAACGTCTCAAGATATTGTTTCGGAACTTCAAACGTCAAAGCTAGTTTAATCCGATCGTCCACGTTCAGCCCGGCTTTCTTGCGCGCACTCTGCACCACGCGAATCAGCTCGCGCACAAATCCCTCTTCCTTTAGCTCTTTCGTCAACTTCTTATCAAGTTTATATTCTTCGCCATGCTCCACCTCTTTCACATTCATCTCGTCGCGAATAATTTCTTCATAAAACTCTGGCAGCTTCTCGCCCTTATAAACAAACTTCTTCAGCGGCTGACGCACCTTAATCTGGTCTTCCGTCTCGCTCTTCTTCATTCTCATCATCAACCCCTCACCAATCGCCTCGCGCGTTCGCTTCATTAGCTCTAAGACTTTCTCGTCTACTTCGCCCGCCTTCGGATAATCCAAGAGATGCACCGACTTTCCGCTTCCGGTCATGTTCTGATATAGCTCTTCCGCGAGGAACGGCACAAACGGCGCCACAATCTCCGCAAAATACACTAGGATATAATAGAGGGTTGCATAAGCCTCCGCCTTGTCCTTATCATCCTCGCTCTTCCAGAAACGTCGGCGGCTTCGGCGCACAAACCAGTTCGACAAATCGTCCACAAACGGCAAGATTCCCGCCACCGCCTTCGGTAAATTATACTCTTCCATCCCCTCCACAATCTCATCTCTCAGCTGATGCGCCCGACTCACAATCCACCTATCGAGGGGGCTAGCTAGCTCGCGGGGAGACAGTTCCGTTCTTGACGGCGTACCGGAGGTTACTTCAGGATCAAATTTATCTACTTCCGCATAAGTCGTGAAAAAGTCGTAGACATTCCATACCATCGATAATTTCCTCGCCACATCACTCACGTCCTTATCCAGCAGCGCAAAATCTTCGCCCGCCAACACCGGACTCGACAAAAGCAAGAATCTAAGGCTATCCGCAGAAAACTTATCCATCAACTCGTTCGGATCAGTATAATTCCCGAGGCTCTTGCTCATCTTTCGTCCATCGTTCCCCGCTAACGTCCCGGTCACGATTACGTTCTTAAACGCTTCTTCTCCAAACAACGCCGTGTTCACGCAGTGGACATAATAAAACCACGCGCGCACCTGTCCAATATATTCAACAATAAAGTCCGCCGGATAATTCCGCTCAAACTTCTCTTTATTCTCAAACGGATAGTGCATCTGCGCAAACGGCATGCTACCGCTCTCAAACCAACAATCTAGCACCTTCTCAATCCGCTTAAAATGTTCTCCGTCGATGTCGAATTCAATCTCGTCCACCCATGGCCGGTGATAATCCTCCAGCCGCTTGCCAGAGAGCTCATATAACTCGTCATAGCTGCCGACGACCTTCACCGTCCCCTTGTTACCCTTCCAAACCGGCATCGCCGTTGCCCAGAATCGGTCGCGGCTCAAATTCCAGTCTGGCGCCGCCTCTATATTTTTGCGGAACCGCCCCTCTTTAATATGCCCCGGGAACCAGTTTATGTTCTCGTTCTTCTCCAACATCAGCGGCTTCGAGCCTTGTACATCAAAGAACCAGCTCGGAAACGCTCGATACATAATCCTCTGTTTCGAACGCGGGTTAAACGGATATTCGTGTTTAATATATTCAATCTTATAAACAATCCCCTTTTCCTCGAGCACCTTCGCAATAAACTTATTCGCCGCCCAAATTTCAATCCCATGCTCGTCCGTATCTCTCATGCCCAGCTTATGCAGAATCTCCGCCACCTCCGGCAAATAATATCCATTCTCGTCTAAGACATCCTCAAACTCCGCTTCTTTCTCATGTTCGAGATAAAGATTATAGTCGTCCTCCCCATACGCCGGCGCAATATGCACAATCCCCGTCCCCTCTTCGTTCCCTACAAATTCCGCCGCATAAACCTTATGCGTCCCCCGCCCGAGTAAGTCTTCATATTCGAGCCCAGCCAACTCTTCCCCCTTAAACGTCCTCGCTGGTTTCTCTCCCGGGAACAGTTTCTCTGCCAACTTCACGGATAAAACCTTATCCCCATCAAACAGCCCATATTCTACCTTCGGGTTTACGGCTAACATCTTGTTTGCCGGCAACGTCCACGGCGTCGTCGTCCAAGCCATTAGGTAAAGCTTATCCGTTGACGCAGAAGAAACCGAAAATAGGACGAACGCGCTAGGATCAGTTACGGTTTGGTATGCGTCGTTATCCATCGTCACTTCAGCTTTACTTACTGGCGTCGCAAACTTCGTATCATACATCAGGACTTTCCGCCCCTCATAAATCTTCCCCTTCTCATACAGCGTCTTAAACGCCCACCACACGCTCTCCATAAACTCCTTGTTCATCGTCCGATACGGCTTATCAAAATCCACCCAGCGCCCAATTCGGTCAATCGTCCCGCGCCAAGTCTCGCTGTTCGCCACCATGCTCTCGCGCGCCTTATTAATATAGCTCTCTAAGCTAATCTTCGTTCCGATATCTCTACGGTCCGTAATCCCCAGTTGCTTCTCTACAAAGTTTTCCGCTGGCAACCCGTGGCAGTCCCACCCCCATTGTCGTTCTACACGCTTCCCCTGCATCGCCCAATATCGTGGCACGGCGTCCTTCACAATCGAAGATAACAACGTTCCGTGATGCGGCATCCCCGTAATAAACGGCGGACCATCATAAAACACATAAGAATTATCAATGTCTCGCTGTTCAATACTCTTCTCAAACGTTTTGTCTTTTTTCCACCACTCCGTGATGGCTTTTTCATATTCTAAGGCGCGGCGCCTCTTTCCAGCGGTATATCTCATCTCTCCATTATATCATAACGTTATAAAATAAACGAGTTAAACAACGTAAGCCATAATGTCGTCAATTATCGGCATTGGCCTTCCACTCCACTGCTCCACCACATTCCCGTCGTCCGCCGCCACCACCAGCGTCGGATATTCCATAATCCCCCTCGCCTGACAAAACTCCTCCCCCTCTCTCGTCTCCGGGTCTAGCTGTTCCACTTCTCTCCCTGTTCTTCGCCTAAACTCTTCCATCCACTCAAACGCCTCTCTCGCCGCCTCTGATCTTTCTTTGAACACTAAAATTACTCTCATTTTTTCTCCCTCTGTTCTCTAATAATTTGTTCAAATTCGTCCAGCGTCTTAAACTTCCTAAACACGCTCGCATATCTCACATAGGCCACTTCGTTCATCTCGCCTAAAACTTCTAAAACCGCCTCGCCAATCTGTTCGCTCGTCACCTGTTCCGTTCCTATCGCATACAAAATCTCCATCGCTCGCTCCACCACTTCCTCAATCTCCAGTTCCGAGTTCAAAAACTTCCCAACACTCCGCCGGACACTCGTCACCAGCTTGTCTCGGTCGAACGCCTCTTTCTCGCCACTTCGCTTTTTCACCATTAACTGCGGCATCTCAATCCGCTCGTAGGTCGTAAACCTCTGCCCGTCTGGCGTTATCCGCCGCCGCCGAATCATCGTCCCGTCGAGCGCCTCTCGACTTTCTAGAACTTTACTATCCCCGATTTTGTACTGTTTTTTCATGCCTACCCCTGTTATTTAGTTCTTTTAAGCGCGGGCTAAACTTCGGTTTATTTTTTAATCCGATTCCTTAAGCTCTGAGGAACATACAGGTCTTCTTCGGGCTCCGTCTTATTGATTGAGTCCCAGATATTCGCCTTGTTGTTGCTCGTAAAATCTGCCGAATCCGTCGTTTGCTGCGCCTCTAGCTCCTTCCGCTTCGCCTCTGCTTCTGCTTCTGCTTTCGCCTTTCGCTCGGCTTCTTCCTTTGCCACTTTCTCTGCCTCTTCTTGCGCGGCTAGCTCTTTATAATAGTCCGAATCAAACCCCGTCGCCACGACAGTAATCACAATCTCATCTTGTAGCTCTGGCCTAATACTCGCCCCAAAGATAATGTTCGCGTCTGGGCTCACCGCCCCCGTAATCACCTCTGCTGCCTCCTGGATTTCGCTCATCGACATATCATATCCGCCCGCCACAGAGAACAGCACACCCTTCGCCCCCTCAATCTTCACTTCAATCAGCGGCGATTCGATCGCCTGTTGCGCCGCCAGCGTCGCACGGTTTTCCCCGCTCGCGCGTCCAATCCCCATCAGCGCACTCCCGGCGTTCTTCATAATCGCCTTCACGTCTGCAAAGTCGAGGTTAATCAAGCTATGTTCCGTAATCAGCTCCGAGATTCCCTGCACCCCCTGACGCAACACATCGTCCGCAATCTTAAACGTCTCTAAAAGCGGCGTCCTCGGGTCGATCGTCTGTAGTAGTCGGTCGTTCGGAATCGTAATCAGCGCGTCCACATTTTTTGCCAAGTTCGCAATCGCCGCGTCGGCGTTTTCCTTGCGCTTCGCCCCCTCAAACGTAAACGGCTTTGTCGCTACCCCCACGGTCAAAATATCTCGCGCCTTCGCCTCTTCGGCCACAATCGGGCCAGCTCCGGAGCCTGTTCCACCTCCCGCCCCAAGCGTAATAAACGCCATATCCGCCCCCTCTAGCGCCTTACCGATAATATCACGGCTTTCTTCAGCTGCTTCCTTCCCCTTCACCGGGTCTCCCCCCGCGCCTAGCCCACGCCCAATATGTACCTTCGTATCCGCCGCCGAATGATGTAACGCTTGCGCGTCTGTATTCACCGCAATCAACTCCACTCCAGTCAACCCGACTTCTTTCATCCGGTCAATCGCCGAGCCACCCGCTCCGCCCACGCCAATCACCTTAATACTAGCTGTACTTTCTACTTCAGATGGCTTGATTTCGGGCATAATTTTTCCTCGCTTACAAAATACTACCCCCAGTATACCCTAGAATCTAAATTTTTTCAACAAATTTCCAAAAAACCCGCCACTTGCCTTTTTTCTCTGTTTCTTTTGAACAACTTTTTTACTCAACCCGCCTTCCACCGAGGTTAGCATCAAACCAATCGCCGCCGCATACTCCGGCTTCTCAATCGCGTTCGCTACTCCCCCTAGTCCGCTCGGCGTGCCAATCTTCACCGACATCTCCAGCGCTTCCTTCGCAAACACCTCAATATCGCGCATCTTCGCCCCGCCCCCAATCAACACCGCCCCCGCCGGTAGTCGCGGGTCATATCCGGCCGTCCGCAGGTCGTTGGGAACCG
>CAYUIH010000023.1:0-8384 GCA_964444775.1 uncultured Candidatus Saccharibacteria bacterium | reverse complement strand
TCTTTGTATTCAACTGCCTCGTTGCCCCATATCTTGCCGGGAAAGCCATTGAGGAGCCGACGCCAAGGAGAAGGTTAAGCACGACATGAAGCACATCGGAGATGATGTTGCGGGATTTGCGGATAAAGACATAATCAGAAGCCATATATATTATATTATAGCAAAAAACATAAAATAAAACTTAAAATCTGCGCGAAAAATCGTAAGCGAAATTGCACAGAGCCTGGCGAACGTGGTATAATGGAAGGTATATGGAGAAAGAAACACCTGAAGCGACGTTTATGCAGCGCCACCCATTAGTGAAAGATTTGTTGTCGTTGATAATTTTTGTGGGGGCGGTGGCGCTAGGAACGTTTTTATTAAACACCTTTATCTTCCGCTCGTATAACGTGGTTGGGGGGAGCATGGAAAAGACGCTGTTAAACGACGACCGCGTAATCGTTAACCGGCTAACCGTGAGCTGGGCACATTTTCTCGGAAAGGAATATGTTCCCCAGCGGGGCGATATTATCGTCTTTGCGAACGGTAGCTCGAGCGGGGAGCTAACCTGCACCGCCCCGGCGGGGATTCGCGACCAATATATTATCAAACGGGTGATTGCCTTCCCGGGCGAGCGAGTCCAGGTCAAAAACGGCATAATGACAGTTTATAACGAAGAAAACCCGGACGGGATTGTGTTCGACACGGAGTGGCGTAAGAGCGAAACGGACGGGCCGAAAGAATATACTTCGGGAGAGGTGGATATTGTCGTCCCCGAGGGAGAGTTGTTTGTGTCGGGCGATAACCGCGAAGGTTCTAATTCTTATGATAGCCGCAACGGGCTCGGGACTGTGCCATATTGTCGCATCGTGGGGCCGATTATCCTGCGGCTCTTCCCGTTTGAAAGATGGAGGACATTCTAAATGAAAGTAAAAGTTTATAGCTTACCTACCTGTATATATTGCCATATGTTGATGGACTGGTTTGACGAAATCGGCGTAGAATACGAAGAAATCGACGCGGAACAGTTCCCGGAGATTGAAACCGTGCCGGTGACAGAAATCGACGGCGTGAGGATTGAGGGGTTTGACCGTCGCGCCATCAAGAAGGCTCTAAAAGGAAAAATCTAAAAGTCAAGACTAGCGGAAGCGGAAAAAGTCCTCTACAATAGAATTGTCTAGTTATACTTAGGTCACTGATTAGACAAAACTCACTTAGCAGCTGGGGATTTTTGTCATTTACTCCGGCTGCCAAGAGCCTTTTTAAAAAAGTTTGGGCTCGCATAAATGGCTCTGAGATTAATATCAAGGAGTTAGTTATGAGAAACAATAAAACTACCACGGAACGCGTCGAAGTTATGGCCCTCTTTGGGTATGAGATGACGCCGTGTCAACCGCTTTCTTTTAAGCGACGAGGTGAAGCCGAAGTGGAAGTGACGGAGCTTCTCCGCACCCACATCAAATTCATCGGCACGGTGGCACATCACATCTTCGACATCATGGCCGGTCACAGAAGATATGCGTTAGAGTTTGACTCGAGCGACTTATCTTGGCACATCACAGCGGCGTGAGTTCTGGAAAAGACCCGTTTTCCTCACATTAGCGGGTCTTTTTTGTTCGAGATTAAGCGAAGACGAGGGTAAAGGAGATGGTGGATTTTTCTACGGAAGCGGAGAGTTGCCAACCGTTGCGCTCGGCGAGAGACTTAGCGATGGCTAGGCCGAGGCCGGAGCCGGAGGCGGACTTATCGACTTGATAGAAACGGTCGAAGAGATGAGAAAGCTCGTCGGGGGTGAGCTTGGCGCCGTCGTTTTGGAGCACGAGCGACTTAGGGCTTAGCTCTAGGCGAACCTTGGAGCGGGCGTATTTACAGGCGTTGTCGAGGAGAATCTCGAGGAGTTCCTTAAAGTCGGCCTCACAAAGCTGGGCGGAAGATTTAGCCGGGAGCTGATAGGCGGCGGTGAGCTTTAGCTTGCGCTGAGTGAAGCGAGGTGCAAAGGCGGCGAGCGAAGCCTGGACGAGCGACTTAAGAACGACGGGTTGTTTCTCGGCGGCAGGAGCGGCGAGGTCGGTGCGGGCGAGCTCAAGAAGATCGAGCGTGAGATGCTCGGCCTTGTCGGCCTCAACCTCGATGTTTTTAATCCAATGATTAGTGGAGGACAAATCGGCGGCTTCGAGATTAGCCTTAATAGCGGCGATAGGAGTCTTGATTTCGTGAGAGGCGTTGGCGATAAAGATTTTTTGAGAGTGGTAGGCGTCTTTGACTGGCTTAATGGCTTCTTCGGCGAAGAAATAGGAAAAAATCGCCACGATAACTTCGACGGCGAAGCCGGTGATAAGGAGGATTTTGAGGAGGTTTTTAAGAGCTAGCTCGCGGTCGTCGACGATACGCTCCTCGACGAAGCGGCGAAAGGTAGCATCCGACTCGGAATCGGCAGACTCGAAAGACTCAAAGCGAGTCTCGGCGGGAAAAGGACGGCGAGAATCGGCGGAGTTTTTAGCGAAGAGATAAATCGTGGAGTAGGCGGCGAGAAGGATGATGGTGGTGGTGAGGAGGTTGATAAAAACAAATTTGTTGCGAAGCTTGCGAAACATAAGTCTATTTTACATTATTTTTGGACAAGTTTATAGCCGAGACCGCGGACAGTTTTGATTTTGACGGCAGAGTGGAGAGTGGCTAGCTTTTTACGAAGGTAGGAGATATAAACTTCGACATAATTATCCTCGGAGATAAGGTCGGCGCCCCAGACATGAGCGAGAATATAATCCTTAGGGACGGTTTTGTCGCCGGATTTGATAAGCATCTCGAGGATGAGCGATTCCTTTTCGGTGAGAGGCTCGCCGTTAAGCATGCGGGAAGTGGGATCGAACTTAAGATCGCCGAAGGTGAGGGATTTAGTCTCCTGGAGAGCGGGGCGACGCGCGAGAGCGTTGAGCCGGGCAACGAGCTCGCTAGTCTTAAACGGCTTGGCGAGATAATCGTCGGCGCCGATTTCTAGACCCTTAACTTTATCCTCGACCTCGGAGAGGGCAGAAAGCATAATGACCGGGGTCTTGATTCCCTGTTTGCGGATAAGTTCGAGAATCTCGAGGCCAGAGAGCTTAGGGAGCATGATGTCGAGAACGAGCGCATCGTAAATTGGCTTTTTGGCGAGGCGGAGACCTTCTTCGCCGTCGGCGGCCCAGTCGACGTCGATGCCGGATTTTTTAAGCAGGTGGGTGACTGCGTCGGCTAAAAGTTGTTCGTCTTCTACATATAAAATTCGCATATAAATTTCCTTGTTTATGACTCTATTATACCTAGAAACCTTAAAATGGGCCTTAAAAAATCCCGCTTAATAAGCGGGATTTAGAGTTACCTTATTTTCGCCAATTAGTCAAGTCTGTCTATGTGCTAGTTGCGAGAGATAGCGCGGATTTTAGGCAACTCCTCGAGGAAGACCTTGATACAGCCGGCGATGGGGATAGCGATGATGGTGCCGAAGAGCCCCATGACGTAGGTGCCGATGGTGATGGCGATAAGAACGACGACGGGGCGAAGGTTAAGCGCGGAACCTTGAATCTTAGGCTCGAAAACATTGGACTCGATAACGCCGTAGACGAGATAGAAGGCGAGCCAGATAATAGCCATGAGCGGACTGGAGAGCATAAGTAGGAGGGTGATGATAACGGCGCCGATAATTTGGCCGAACATAGGGATAATGCAGAAGACGGTGGCGATCATGCCCATAGGGAGGGCGAGATGAGCCTCGACGTTAAAGACGGCGCTAAGGATAAAGATGGAGAGGGAGACAACGATGCCGTCGATGATGGCGACTATGACCTTGCGGCTGACAAAGGTGGAGACGACCCAGGTCATTCGGGAGAGGATATAGCGAGCCTCGGAGAGAAGCCTAGTGTCGGCGTCTTTAGCCTCGGCGGCGGTGCGGCGAGCGCCGATTTTGTCGCAGATTTCGTCGACCATATCGGGGCCTTCGAGAAGGAAGAAGAGGGTCATGATAAGAACAACGACGGCGCTACCAAGGAAGCCGGTGACGGTGGAGATGCCGGAGATGACGGAAGTGCCAAAAGAGGAGAAGAAGGACTTAGAGAAATCTTCGACAGAGCTGACGAGCTCGCCAGAAAGATTCTCCACGCCGAAGGTGCGACCGAAATCGTTCAATCCGGCGAGGTCGGCGTTGCTGAACATGGTAGGGAGAGCGGTGAAGAAGCGAGTCATTTCGTTGATGACGATAGGGCTAACGACGGCGATAATAGAAGCGATAACTAGGAGGACGATAGTATAGGCGAGGATAGAGGGGAGTTTAGACTTGGTTTTGGTCTTTTTGTGGATAAACTTGTCGACGCGGCCAGCGAGCGGGCGGATAGAGATAGCGAAGAGGGCGGCGACGGCAATCAGCGCGAGCGCCTCGCGTGCGGCGAGGATAAAATAGCCAACTGCGGCAAAGCCAAGAATGACGAGCCAGAAGCGGATAAAGGTTTTAGTTTCGATTTCGACGACTTGGTGAGACATAGATGAACTCCTTATGTTAACATCTTATCACGGCCGTAGTATCTTGTCAAAAAGTCGTGCTTAAACTCGTAAAAAGTGTGGTTTAAGATGCTGGTACGAATGTCCTCGAGGAGGTGGACAGTAAAGCGGAGATTATGGACGGAGGCGAGGCGATAGTAGAGCTGTTTATCCGCGAGATTGGGCGATTTCCAGAGAGCGCGGAGCTCGCCGCGAGTGTGGCCGGCGTGGCAGGTGGCGCAGTCGCAATCTTTATCGAGCGGCTCGGAAGAATCAGCGAATTTGCGCAGGTAAATCTCGCCGTCTTTGGTATAAATACGGCCATGACGCGCCTCGCGGGTGGGAGCGACACAATCGAAGGTGTCGGCGCCATATTCGGCGCCCACAAAAAGGTCGTCGGGGCGAGAGAGGCCGAGGAGGTGGCGGGGCTTGATTTTGGGTAGCTCCTCATTACACCAGCGGAGAATGTCGCCGAGCTGCTCCTTCAGGAAGGCACCGCCGAGACCATAGCCGTCGAAGCCCATGCTGCCTAGAGTTTTGGCGGTGTGGCGCCGGAGATCCTCCCAGTGGCCGCCCTGGAGGACACCATAGAGATTTTGGCGATAGCCGAGAGAATCGCGAACCAGTAAATGCTTTTTTAAACTGCGCGCCGCCCATTTTTCCGTGCGGAACATAGCGCGGACGTTATAATCGTAATCATCACCGAGCGAGGTAAGCTCGTCGAACGCCATATGAATATCCGCGCCGATTTGAGTTTGAATCTCCATTGATTCTTCGGGGCCGATAAACTCGCGCTCGCCGGTGAACGGGTCGGTAAAGTCGACCCCGCGGTCGGAGACGAGGGCGAGACGGTCTTTCTTGGGCGTGTTGGGCAGTTTGCGATCCATGGAGACGACCTTGCCGAGGCCGGAACCGAGCGACATAACCTGGAAGCCGCCGGAGTCGGTGAGCGTGGGCCCGTGCCAACCAGACCAAGCGGCTAGGCCGCCCTGCTGAGCGATTTCTGGCGCGAGCTTGCGCAAATGATAACCGTTGGAGAGCATAGCCTGGGCGCCAGTTGTGCGCAAGGAGGACATGTCAACAAACCGCACGGCGCCTTGAGTACCAACCGCCATAAAGGCCGGAGTTTTAATCTCTCCGTGGGCGGTCTTAATAACGCCGGCGCGACCGAGACCATTAGGGAGCTCGCGCTCGATAGTAAAGCCTAGACTTTCTAACATATATATTATATATAATACCATAAAAAAGGCCTCCGCGCTAGGCGGAGGCGGTTTGATGTTTGGCGAGGAGGCTAAAGGCGAGCTTAGAGAGCGGGCTAAGGACGACCTCAAGAACCATGCCGGCAAAGTAGGCAAAGGCGGCTTGTTTAAGAAAGTCGCTAAACGGGAGAACGCCGAGGAAGGCGATAGTCTCGAAAGTGAGGTTGTCGATTAAGCGCGAGATGACGGAAGAACCGAGCGCCTTACTGATAAACCCGCCGGGGAGCTTAACGAAGACGTGATTGTTGAGTAGATTAGACAGAAGATAGCCGACAAGCGAGCCAACAGTGACGCGGTTAATTGCGCCATAGACAGTCTCGAAGGCGGCCTGGGCCTCCCAACCGGGAAAAACAGGCAGGCGGTAGGTGACGACATACATGGTGAGCACCATCAAAAGGTTTAACATCATACTAACAAAGACAACGAGGTTGGCTTTTTTCTCGCCATAGAGCCCGACGATAAGATCGCCGACGATATAGGTGAGTGGGAAGATGATGATGCCGCCGTCGACCGGCGTGCCGAAGAAATTCCAAAGTTTACCAGCGGCGAGGTTGGAAATAATTAACACCGCGCTAGAGATACTAGCAAAAACACCAAACATGGAAAAGTGCACCCCCTAAATAAATATGTTATATTATATCACATTATTCAGAAAGTTGCCAGAGGGTGGAGCCTGGCGTATCTAGAAGAGTGATATGCTGGGCGAGGAGTTCGTCGCGAATCGCGTCGGCGGCGGCATAATCTTTTGAGGCGCGGGCGGCGTTGCGGGCGCGAATCTTAGGGGTGAGCCTAAGCGTTAAATCCTCCGGGAATAGGTTGAGAGCAAAGAGGTCTTCGATGTAGCGCCAATCGTCGAGCGAGAATTGGTCAGCAACAGAATCGAGATAGGCGAAGGCGGCGGCGGAATTTAAATCGTCGTTCAAACGGGCGAGAAGCTCGGCTGAGAAAGAGTCGACGCCGGGCTTTCCTGCGGTCTGATAAAGTCTGGCGATGGCGTTTCGCCAGTTAAGACGGCGGGACTTGGCGGCAGTTAAATCCTCAAAGGTAAAATTACGCTCGGAACGATAATGCCCCTGGTAGAGCCAGAGCTTAAAGTCGAAGACGGAGAAGCCTTTTTCCTCTAAGTCGCTTAGCGTGACGATATTGCCGAGGCTTTTGGAGATTTTTTCGCCGTTTATTGTGAGGAAGTTGCAGTGGAGCCAAGTCTTGGCGAGTGGCTGAGTGTAAGCGCCGAAGGTTTGGGCGATTTCGTTGGTATGATGGACGGGGATATGGTCGACGCCGCCGGTGTGAATATTGATAGGCTCGCCGAGGGTGGCGTGGATAATACTGGAACACTCGAGGTGCCAACCGGGGTAGCCAGGGCGACCGAGAAAATCCCAGCGCATGGCGTGGTCTTCGCCCTCGCGGATAAATTTCCAGACGGCGAAATCGGACGGGTGTTTTTTCTCGCTGGAAAAATCGACGCGGGCGCCGGCTTTGAGATTTTTAAGGTCGAGCCGGGCAAAATCGGCATAATCTGGGAACTTAGACGTGTCGAAATAGATGCCATCGGAGGTTTCGTAAGTGAAGCCGCGGCTAATGAGGCGCTCAACTAGCTCCTGGGACTCGGCGATATAATCTGTGGCGCGGGCCCACTTGTAGGGCGAAAGGAGGCGGAGCTTCTGAAAATCCTTCTTAAATAAGTCTATATAGAAATCGGCGATTTCCCAGACGGTCTTCCCTTCCTTTTTGGCGCCCTTTTCTAGCTTGTCTTCACCAGAGTCGCCGTCGGAAGTGAGATGGCCGACGTCGGTAAGGTTAAGCACGCGCCGGGGCGTAAAGCCGTTTTTAATCAGCGTGCGGAGAAGTAAATCCCAGTAGATATAGGCGGCGAAATTACCAATATGAGGAGCGGAATAGACGGTGGGGCCGCAGGTGTAGATAGTGACATTTTGAGGGTCTTGAGGGGCGAAGGGCTCGAGCTTCCTGGTGGAAGTGTTAAAGAGATTAAGCGGCATCAGCGGGCTCCTGTTTAGTTTCTGCTTTAGCTTCGGCGAGAAGCCGTGGGACGATAGAGACGAGATCGCGCAAACAATCCTCGTAGGAAATATCGTAGGTGCGGAAGCCAGCGGCGTAAGGGTGGCCACCACCGCCATAGAAGCCGGCGATTTGGTCGGCGATAGGCTGAGAAGTGCGGACTTTACCAGTTAACTTACCATCCGGGTAGGTCTTAATAGCAACGGCGACTTCAACCCCCTCGACAAGCCGAAGCTCCTCGAGGATAAGAACGTTGGGATTGTATTCGTCGGAATAAGCGTGAATATCCTCCCAGGGGATATGGACGGTGGCGAGGACGTTATCGAGAGAATAGTCGACGCGCTTGATAAGATCGGCCTTAAAGTCGAGGATGCGGGGGGACTTTTTCATAAACTCGCGACGAGCCTCCTCGAGCTCGGCCATGTTGAGGCCGCCAGCGCGGAGAAGCGCGCCGATGTGTTCGAACGTCTCGGGCGTGACGGAGGCGGAGGTGAGGCCGAGGGTGTCGGAGAGGATTCCGTAGATAAGATTTTTAGCGATGTCGGAAGTAAGCGGGAGGGCTTCGGACTGAATGATTTGATAAATTAAATCACAACAAGCCGGGAGAGGCTCGATAAT
>CAYUIH010000022.1:0-8814 GCA_964444775.1 uncultured Candidatus Saccharibacteria bacterium | reverse complement strand
GGTCTTCTGCCCAGGGGCATTTCATGCCGGGGAGGTCTTTGGACCAGTTTTTCATGTAGACGCCAACGACTTTATAGCCAGCTTCTTTTAGCAAAATGGCCGAAACCGACGAATCTACCCCGCCCGACATGCCGAGAAAAACGGTTTTATTTAGTTCTTTCATATTCGTCCTTGACTGCCTGTTTAATAATTTTTCCGGCTGCCTTGATGTTTGCTTCGTCGTTCAACACGCCGAGCGAGAGGCGGAGCGAGCCGGCGATTTCTGCCGACGAAAGGCCAATAGCTTTCAAGACGTGCGACGGCTCGTTTTTAGAGGCGGCGCAAGCGGCGCCGGTCGAGACAAGGACGCCTTGGTCTTCGAGTTTATAAATTAGACGCTCGGCATCGAGGCCTGGGAAACAAACGGGGAGGAAGTTAGCGAGTTGATGCTTCTTGTTTCCGAGGAAAATCGGCGAAACTGCGGCGGTTTCTAACTCGGCTTTTAAGTTTTCCACAAGACGCGTGTATTTTTTACGCAAAGACGGGGACTTTCCCTTAACCGCCTCAAGAGCGGCGGCAAAGCCGACCGTGCCGGCGACGTTTTCTGTCCCGGCGCGCAAACCCCGCTCCTGGCCGCCGCCGAGAATATATGGTTGCAAGCGAACGGAGTGGCCGATATAAAGCGCACCGACTCCCTTCGGGCCGCCAACTTTAGCGGCGTTAAGCGTTAAAAGGTCAACCCCGAGGCGAGCAACATTAAGATCGAGCAGGGCGAGACCTTGAGAAGCGTCGGAGTGAAGAAGAAGCTGGGTAGTGATTCCCCGTTCGAGGCGCGAGCGTTTCGCGGCGCGGAGCAGCTCGGCGATTTCGGTAAGGGGCTGAATTGTCCCGAGCTCGTTGTTGGCGAGGCTAATTGAGACAAGTTCGACGTCGTCCGTGAGCTTTTGTTTTAAGTCGGCCAAATCAATGAAGCCGGTCTTGTCTACCTTGATAAACTCGTAGTTGTAGTTTTTAACGTTTTCAAGAACGGAAGAATGTTCGGTCGAGAGGACGAGGATTTTGCCCATTTTCGAGACGGCAGTAAAGGCGAGAGCGTTCGCTTCGGTAGCGCCGGAAGTAATAACCAGGTCGCTACCCTTAGCGCCGATAAAATTGGCGATTTTTCCCTTGGCGACCTCAAAATCCTCGCGCACGCGTTTGGCGGGGAGATAGGCAGCGGAAGGGTTAAAAAACTGCTCCGTGAGATACGGGGTCATAGCCTGCAAAACTTTCTCCGAGACCGGCGTAGCGGCCGCGTGGTCGAGATAAATCATAAGTTATATTATACCATAAATGGCATACATAGCAAGCTCGTTTGCTTGCGGTCGGATGCCCCCGTCGGGCCGTGGTTCTCGCGCCCGTCGTTACGGGGCTCGACCACTATTACTCGGCCGTAGCCTCCGTGATGCCCTCCGTGGGGCAATCCTCCCCGCAATCCTCGCTTGCGGCAGTGCCTAGCGGCACAAATGTCGATTCCGTATCATCGGCGAGGTTTTTAACATAAAAAGACTTTTCCTCGCGGTTGTAGGAGAATTCAAAGGTGTCGTCGAGCTCGAGCAGCCAGGCGGTTTTGATGCGGAGCTTAGACGGGTCGCCCTTTTCTAAAGTCCAGGTAAAGGAATAATAATTAGACTTGTTGGTGGTAAGCTCGCCCTTGCCGCCTTCTTTAAAGCTCCAAATCACGGTCGGAGCGTCGACCTTTTCCCAGGACTCGGTCTGGATAAGATATTCGGCATCGCTTAAGATAATTTCTGGGTTGCGATTTTTCCAATAGAGAAAATAAAACGCCGCCGTGCCGGCGAGCAACAAGACGCCGCAGATAATCCCGACAATGAGCGGTTTTTTAGATTTTTTAACAAGAGACTTTTCCATGAGTCTATTATATCACAAGCAGTTTAGCTTTGGGGAGGTTCGGGATAGAGATTAACACGGATAAGCTCAAGATAGGTTTTAGTGGCGAGGCGAAAGTTGGCGAGCTCGGCACCCTCAAGCTTATAATAATTCCCGCCGCCGGTGGTTTTATAGACTCCGGCCGGGCGAACTTCGTAGCGAATGGTGTTGGTTTTATCTTGGTCGTTCTCGCGCCAAGATTCGTGCCAAACCCACATGAGCTTCTTATGCTCAAAAAACTCGCGCTGATGACCCGCCGGGACGGGGCCGAAGATGGTGCGCCCAAGCTCAGACTCGGCGTTAAGCTTGTCCTCCGGCGTGCGGAGATGAGGGTAGCTCGGCGAAGGTTTGCGCAGGCGGAGATTTTCGATAAGCTCAGAAATCCGAGACTGCTCGACATAAACTTCTGCGTCGGAAGAAGCGCCGGCCGCCGGGGCGGGCGCACTACTGTTCGGGATTTGGAAGGCGGAAGATTCGTTGGGCATTTTGGGTAGTTTTCTCGGCGACAAAGTCGGGCGAGACTCCAAATTTATTAGCTAAAAATTCGGCAACGTATTTAACGTAACCAGGTTCGTTTATTTTACCACGTTTAGGGACAGGAGTCAAGAAGGGCGCGTCGGTCTCAAGCAGAGCGCGGTCGAGAAGCTCCGACCCGATGTTTTTATAACAGGCGAGATTAGCGAAGGTGGCCAGGCCGTTGATGCCGATATAAAAGCCTTTACTTAGGGCGGTTTCGAGATTTTCTGGCGTGTCGGAAAAAGAGTGAAGGACGGAGGTTTTTAGCTTCGGAAAGTTGGCAACAATCGAGAAAAAGTCGGGCAGGGCGTCGCGGACATGAAAGGAACAAGGCAGGTCGAGCTCCAGAGCGAAGCTCAACATTTTTTCTAATAATTTCCACTGGGCTTGTTTATCATAGTTATCATAATGATAATCTAGGCCAATTTCGCCAATGGCGACTAGCTTTGCTGATTTTTTACAATTTATAGTATAGTTTTTTGAATACTCAGGGTGGATCCCATAGGTCCAAAAGACGTTTTTATGCGCATCGGCAAAATCACGCGCAGCGAGCGAATCGGCGGAATGGGTGCCGATACAAATCATTTGTTGAACGCCGAGAGCTTCAGCGTTTTTTAGCATTTCTGTCGCTTGGACTTCGGTGAAAAATTCGCGGTCGTGGAGATGAGTGTGCGAGTCGATGAGATAAGACATGTAGTTATTATACTACATTCGCGCCTCTCGTTTGCGTTTAATAGGATCGAGCTGGCGCTTGCGGAGGCGGAGGGATTTAGGCGTAACCTCGAGAAGTTCGTCGTCGAGCAAGAAATCAAGACATTGTTCGAGAGAAAGCTGAGTATAAGGCGTGAGCTGAATAGCGCCGTCGCTAGCATGGGTGCGCATATTAGTTAGCTGTTTTTCGCGGCAAATGTTAAGATCGATGTCCTCCTTTTTGTTGGACAGGCCAACAATCATGCCTTGATAAACCGGCACTTGGGGCGGAATAAAGAGCGTGCCACGGGCTTGAGCCATATCGAGAGCATAGGCGGTGGAAACGCCGGATTCAAAGGAGATAAGGGCGCCGTTGCGTTCGGGCTTATATTTTGACTCGACGGGTTTGTAGCCCTTAGGAATGCTAGACATAAGAACGGTGCCTTTAGTGGCGGTCAAAAGATTGTTGCGTAGGCCGATAAGAGCGGCGGTGGTGATGTCGTAAGTAAAGCGAGTGGTGCCGGCGGAAGTGATTTCGGTAGACTTGAGCTCGGCCTTGCGAATGCCAAGTTCTTGAGAAACGGCGCCGACATAGGCAGAGTCGACCTCGACAGTGAGAGATTCGACCGGTTCGGACTTAACGCCGTCGATAATTTTATAGACGACTTCGGGGCGGCCGGCTTCGAGCTCATAACCTTCGCGGCGCATGGTCTCGATAAGTACAGAGAGATGGAGCTCGCCGCGACCAGAGACTTTATAACCCAAGCCATCAGGGACGATTTTAAGGGCGATGTTGGTTTCTAGCTCGCGTTCGAGACGCTCAGCGATTTGGCGGCTGGTCGTAAACTCGCCTTCTTGACCTTTAAGCGGGCTAGTGTTGGGACCGATATAGATAGATAGTGTTGGCGGCTCGAGCTCGATGGTAGGGAGAGCTTCCGGCGTGTCGCCAGTGGCGACGGTGTCACCGATGTTGGCTTTGTCGATGCCGGTAATGGCGACGATGTCGCCGGCGATAGCTTCTCCAGTTTCTTCTTTGCCGAGGCCTTTATAGGTAAAAAGGTTTTCGATTTTGGCGGAAGTTGACGTAACTGCTGGCTCGGAACCATCAGTAGAAAAATCCGTATGGAGAAGTTTGACGGTCTCGCCTTTTTTAAGTTTGCCGCGGAAAATTTTGCCGATGGCGTATTTACCGAGATAATTGTCGGCAGCGAGGGCGGCGACAAGGAGCTGGGCGCCCTTGCTGGCGTCGGAGTCGACTTGAGGAGCCGGAATGTCGTTAATAATAGATTCAAAAATTACATGGAGATCGTTATCTAGCTCGGTGGTCTTTCCGGCTTTGCCTTCGCGGGCGATGGCGTAGTAAACCGGATAGAAAAGCTGAGACTCGTCAGTGGCGAGCTCGAGAAAGAGCGATTCGATTTCGCTTTTAACTTCTTCGATACGAGCGGCAGGTTTGTCGATTTTGTTGATGATGACGACAGGTTTAAGTTTTAAATCCAAAGCTTTCTGAAGCACAAATTTAGTCTGGGGCATCGGGCCTTCTTGAGCATCAACGATTAAAAGAACACCGTCGGCCATGTTGAGCGTACGCTCGACTTCGCCGGAAAAGTCGGCGTGGCCCGGGGTGTCGATAATGTTGATTTTATAGCCATTATAAAACACGGCGGTTTGTTTGGCGGTGATGGTGATTCCCCGCTCGTGCTCTTGATCCCCCGAGTCCATAATCAGAGTTTGAGACATTTCTGCCTGGTTATCGCGAAAAGTATGAGATTGTTTCAAAAGGCCGTCGACGAGGGTGGTTTTTCCGTGGTCGACGTGCGCAATAATTGCCACATTTCTGATTTTGCTTTGGTCCATCAGATTATTTTATCATAAATCGGTAGCTTTTTCAAGTTCAGAGCTGTCTTCCTGCGAGCTTTCCGTACCTTCCGACGAAAGAACATTCGCCTCGCCGCCCTCTGTTTCTTCAGTTTCTTCTTCTTTTTGTTCCTCTTTAGTTTCTTCTTCCTCTTCTGGTTCTTCGAGGGTTAGCAGTTCGATATTTTTGAGGTCGCCGGGGACGAGGCTGGAGAATTTGTGGAGAAAGTTGGTGAGCGTCTCGAAGTTGGCGAGGACAAATTCGCCGCCAAAGGCCTCGAGATTTTCTTCCGGGATATAGTAGCCGGGGCGAATGCAGACATAGCCGGCTTTAACGCAAGCGGCGACGGAGTTGTAGTTATAGGCTTCTTGAGCGGAGAGTGAGGCGGGCGTGAGCGAGGGGACAAGAAGCTTAATCGGAGCGGTAGAAGCACGATAAAGGTCAAGGTCGTGCGCAACGGAGTCACTCGGGTAGCAGACATATTTAGAGCCGGCTGGCTCGCAGTCGAGATATTTAGCGGGGGAATAAATGTTAAACGTGCGGTAGGAGGCCGGCTCTTCGCCGCGCATATAGAGCGTAGCGAGCTGATAATAAAGATTATGCGCCTCGTCGAATTGCCAATTTTTGATACTAAACTCCGGAATCGGCTCGGTACTGGCGAGATGTTCAACAATCCGCACGCGGACGATTGCGACGAGAGTGATAGTTGCCGCGATTAAAAGGACAGAAATCCAGAGCGAAAGGTCAAACAGTGCGGTTTTCTTAGTATGGCGGCGGGGTTTTGACATTTTTTCTCCTTTAGTAGCGTGGCGCTAGCGACTTAATATAAGTTATCTGGGGCTCGCCGTTGCGGGAGCTCTCGCCGGCGGTGTAGATTAGCGGGGCGGCGGAGAAGTTGACGGTCTCGGCGGTCTCGGTGATGCCGCCAGGCGTGGCGAGGTCAGCTCCGCCCGTCCGCTTGAAGTCGGCTCTTGAGGCCACAATCGGCCCGTTAATCCGGAGGGGTTTGTTGCAGTTCTTGGCAGACAGGCCAACCTTGTTCGTCTCGGAGGCGGTCGGAGTGCCAATCTTAACTTCCAGACCACTCTCAGAATAGGCACAAGTGTCGACCTTTCCTTGGGCGATTAGCCAGGCGTCGATAGTGGTGACGTCTTCATAAATCTTGATATCCCCTTCGGCTAGGAGGATGATTTGAGGGATAAGGGCGTTACGGGCAGTGATGGCGGTGAGTTGAAAGCTCTGTCTAATAATAATGTCGCCCTTAGAGTAAATAATAATCGGGACGGTAGTGCTCGGGCCGGTGGAGGCGCCACCAAAGCCCCATTCGCGCCAGAAGTCGGAGTTGATGATAATCGAATTATCGCTCGGGATTACATTAATACCCGTATCTTCGCCTTCGCGGTAACCGTCGATATAGCGGTTCTTCAGCGACTCAAAGAAGCGGTCGTAGCGGGCGATGCCCGAATCGCCGAGGAGGTTAGTCTCTGGGTCGTAGTCGCAACGGTTGTTGGCGATGGTGAGCTTAGAAATACTGCAAACGACACGGTTGTTGCCGGTAAAGCCACTAGCGATGCCAGCGCCGGAGGACATGTTCTCGATGTCGCGGCGAGCGATGAGAGCAAAGTCAGCCCAGGAGCCAAAGTGGTTCTCGCCGGAGTCGCTCATGATGGTAGTGATGCCGCCGTTAGTTTGGACACTACCACCCCAGACACTCAGCACTGGGTGTTTGGAGACGTTGGCGCAGTGGGCACGGGAGATTAGGCTATAGTTAGCATCAGCCGAGCTAGCGCGGCGGATAGCTAGAGCCACGCAGAACTTAGCCCCAACCGGCACGTCACTCGGGATAGCGATGGGATCGGGCGTGTAGAAGTTAGTGTATTCGTAGCTACCGCTGGCGTTTTTGTTATAGACGGATTTGCCGGTAGCGCCGGAGAGGCTGCCGAGTGTGCCGCCAGAGAGAGCGCAGTTAGTAACGTTAACGCCGAGGCTACTGGAGAGCGCATCACAATAGCCCTTGCCGTTAACCCCAGCCGGGCCAGGGTTAGCGAGGCCGTTAGTAATAGCGGAGAGGTTAGTCGCACCTTCGGGGACAGCAAAGCTGATTACATCAACCTCAAGGTTAGCGTCGGTAACATATTCTTTATCGGTATCTGCGCGGTCGAGATGGAGGGTAAACTTAGGCTGGACAGTTTCTTCGCTAGTCTTGGCCTTGCCGCTGGCAGAGCCGCCTTGAGGCATCACGTCGGTCACGAGATAGTTCCAGTCGCGAGTAACCTTAACGCAGGTCTTAGGCTCTTGGACGAAGAAAGAGCTATTGTCTGGTTCGGCATAAGTAGACTCGAGGCGGGTGTATTGGTAGGTAAAGGCGCCGTCAGAAAGAGCTACGATGTCGGAAGGAGCTAGGCCAGCGCTATAAGTGTCGCGCGTGCCGATGTCTTTATAACGCATAATGTAGCGGGAGGGATTGAACAAAGTACCTTGGCAGATGTATTTGGTTTCTCCGGCCAGTAGGCCATAGGCGCCAGAACCGCCGTTCAAGGATTCCTTAATCGAACAGTCGGCAGTGGTGTGGGTGCCAGTAGAGACGTCGCTAGAGCCAGTGCCGTCGGTAGCGGTAACCACGCTAGAGTTAAAGCTACAGGGTGAGACTTGGCTACGGGTAGCGAGGACGGTAGTGCCGTCGTCGGCGCGGATTTCTCCGTCGGATTCGGGAGAGATGGTGATGTCAAAGTCGGGGTTATCGCGGACTTGGCCGTTGATGTTAGAGAAGCAAGGGTTGTCCATAGAAGGGTTAGCTACCGAGCCGCAGATAAAGCTCTCGTTATAACCTTCGTCGTGGCGCCAAATGTTATGGTCAAAGGAGACTTCGATGTTGAAGGCGGTAGCGGAGAGGTTAGTGTTGTCGCCGCCAACCGCTACGGCGCCAGTGGCGGAGATGTGCGGGCGGTCGATTTCTCCGCCGAGGCTAGCGATACGGTTGCGGTCGCCCAGGACAGTGTCTTCGCGCTTAGGCGCACCGAGGGCGAGACAAACCGCGCTGGTTTCTGCTTCGCTCTGGACGGGCGTGCCGGGAGAATAACTAGCAGAAGAGGAGATGTCGATGCCGAGGTTGTAGCTTAAGCGTTTGACGTATTTGAGCTTTTGACAGTATTTGACATAGGCGCCGCTGTTGGACTTAAGAGAGATATTGGTAGCACTCACGATAACGTCTTGTTCGCCATTATTGTCCTTACAGGTGGAGCTAGTTTTCTTAACATACCAAGCGCCACCATCCTTTTGTTCGTAGATGGTGTAGGAAGAGGCGGGCTTAGTGGCGCCAGAGCAGGAGACGACAAGGTTGCCCGAGCCGTCGAGCAGAGTGCTGTTAGCGCGAGTGATAGTATGGACAAACTGGAGCTGGTAGTTATGAGTGGAACCGTCGCGGCTGGTCATGATGCCGGTGGAGCTGGCGCCGGACTTAGAAACGCTAAGATCGGCATCAACCCAGTTAATGTCGCCAGCGGTAGCGCCGGTATAGTCGATGTCTTGGACAATGTCTGGTGGGCGGCTAGGCGAGCGGACAGTGATACAGTTAGAGGCGGTGTTGCCTGTGACCCAGTTCTGGAAGATGCCGTCGGAGTAGCGCGAATTGTCGGTCTTCATGTAGCCACAGATGGTTTGGTCGGGAGCATCATAGGAGAGGGTGAGGTTGGTGGACCTTACGAGGCCAGTCCAGGGATATACTAGGGGATAAGCTATATCGGGGACGGTATAAGAGCCGCTTCCGTATGGGACTTCTTGGACTATGATTTCGTTTGTGCAGGCGCTATAGCCGCTGTTACAGTCGGCATGAAGCTGGACGT
>CAYUIH010000021.1:0-8838 GCA_964444775.1 uncultured Candidatus Saccharibacteria bacterium | reverse complement strand
CCATCGGCAAAAAGATCCGCATGGGGTTGAACACCATCACAATATTGATGATCTGCAGTTGCCGTATTGGTCGGCGCCACAAAGTTGGAGCGCAACGCCATATTTACGATAAAGATGCAAGAAATCGTAGCCTTGAATCAGCGTATAGGAAAATTCGGCATAAGAAATCCCCGAGCCGCCCTCGCCAATCCGGTTTTGGACAAACTGGCGGTCGAGCAACTGAGTCATAGAGAAAGATTTGCCGACTTCGCGCAGGAAGGCGAGATAGTTCATATCTTTAAACCAGTCATAATTGTCAACCATGGTGACGTTGCCAGACTGGACAACACGCTGAATCTGCTCCTTTAAACAGGCCTTGTTGTGTCCAACTTCTTCTAGCGTCTTTAAATCGCGCTCGCCGTTATCCTTTGGGTCACCAATCTGGCCAGTTGCGCCACCAACGAGCAAATATGGTTTATAACCATGGCGCACAAAACAAGCCACCATCATCAACGCCGCGAGATTACCAATTGTCAGGGAGTCAGCAGAAGGGTCGGCGCCCCAATAAAAGGTCTTGTTCTCACGCGTATCAAGGTCAGTTGGATTTTTAATTGTGGTTTCGGCGAAAAAGCCGCGCCACAAAAGTTCTTCAGATAGTTTCATAAGATGATTATAGCATATCGGCGCTCTATACGCCTATTTTTTCGCCACGAAAGCGTTTTTGTTAACGATATTCGCTACTCTTTCTAGCAACAAGCTAACCTCGCGCGGCTCTTCCAATTTTGTAATAGCGAAGCTCTTTTCTCCGGCGTCTTTAAGAGAAGCGCCTATATGATAAAGCTCCGTATCGTCTAAAATCAGCATCCGGTCATGGAAATCCGTCGCGCGATAAACCGTTAATTCTGGATATTCTGAGTTAAACTTTCTCACTTCATTGGCGGTGATTCTTGAAGATGGATAGGTTAGAATATGAACAGAAGTATTTTTGCGCTTATATCTTAATATGTCGAGAGTATTAATGTCGACATAGCCATCAATTAGAACAAGGTGACGCTTGGCGCGTTCAATCAGCTCAATAAGAAAGCTCATGGCATCATAGATTTGGCCCGAGAAAAACACCTTGGGCGTGAACCCGCCGTTGTGCGAGAAGGCTCGCACCATTTCCACGCCGGTTTTAACAGCAAGGCGGTTCTCGATTACCATGGAAAGCATAAAGATTCCTAGCTCGGTATAGGCGTAGGTGTTTTTAAGATTATCTTCTAGGCCGAGTGCGCTAGCCTCTGCGATGGTTAGCTTAAACCTAAAATCGTTCGGAAAACGCTCAGATTCTTTTTCGACGGCGCGGTTAAGCGCGGTGGTTTTGATTCCGTAAAACTTGGCAAGATCGCAGTCTAACACTACGTATTGGCCATGAATTGGACGCAACAACTTAGCGACTTTAGAGATTGTAGAAGGGTTATTAGATGAGAAATTGTATGTTCCAGTCTCGGGCATTTGAGACAATTATAACATAAACTGTTTTGGTTGTCTATTTCTGGACACAGCGGATAGCGAGAGGAAGGTGGTAGCGCGCGGGAGCGGCGAGCCTAGCGATGGTTCCCTTTTTTCCAGTCGAGCTGGTAGAGGGCGTGGAGGGCGGAGGCGATTTCTACGGTGGAAGTGATGATGGCGACGTAGGCGCCGACACAAATACTATAAGTAATCGAGATAAGGCAGGCGAAGATGTTGACCAGGCGGATAGTCCGCATATTACCAAAGATGAGAGCGAAGGTGTAAACCAAAATCGCGAGAAGCGGCAGGAGCGAAGCGGGGCCGTCGTAAGCGAGCGCGGTGAAGAGCACAAGCAGGAAGATGACAACAAAGAAGAGCCAAGAAGAAAAGATGCGCATGCGGCTGTATTTGTTAAACCAATAGTTGCGTATAACGCAAACGAGATGCGTTAAACCGCCAGTCCAGGCGCCGAGCAGAAAGTATTGAATAGCGGAGGAGAAGTTAGACGCCATTTGAAGGCGGATTAGGGTGCGCTTCTTTTTTTGATGCAGGGAAATTACGACGATGATGAGGGAGATTAGACCAAAAAATTGAGCGAGATACTGCATATCGCTTATGATTATAGCATTTTTTACGGGATTTGATATAATAAACTTATGCAAGTTAGCGTGGGCATTACGGGGGAAGAGATTGACCATATTCGACGACACGTGCGCGCGGCGGATTATTTGACCGTGGCGCAACTTTTCTTGAAGAGCAATTTCCTGCTTGACTGGCCGCTGGCCTTTGACGATATAAAACCGCGGCTACTGGGACACTGGGGGACGTGTCACGGAATTAGTGTGGCTTATGCGAATTTGAGGTATTTTTTCCGGGACTTTCGGGCGGGGACGGATTTGCAATTTATCCTGGGGCCAGGGCACGGATTCCCGGCGCTGAACGCGAATTTATTCCTTGATGGCGAGCTAGAAAAAGTTGATAAACAGGCGACGCGAAACTTGGCGGGGATTGAGTATTTGTGTAAAAACTTCTCGTTCCCTGGCGGATTTCCGAGCCACGCGAGCCCGCTGACGCCGGGCGTGGTGGTGGAAGGCGGAGAGCTGGGCTATGCGCTGGGGGCAGCGTTTGGAGCGGTTTTGGGACACCCAGAAAAAACCGTGGCGGTACTGATTGGCGACGGCGAGTTTGAGACAGGGACGGCGCTAGCGAGCATGAACCTGGTGAAGTTAATTGGGAATTCGGAAGAATCTGGGAACGGGCAGGTCTTGCCGATTTTGCACGCGAACGGCTATAAGATTTCTGGTCCGACGGTGTTTGGACGGAAGAGCGAGCGCGAGCAAAAGGAGATGATACGCGGATTTGGGTTTGAGCCGGTGGTAATCGAGGGGGACAACCCGTCGAAATGGCAGATTGGGCTAGAGAAATGCCTCAACCTTGAGCATCCGCTGGTGATTTTTAAGTCGGAGAAGGGCGAGACGGGGCCGGAAGAGGTTGGCGGGCAGAAAGTGCGCGGGAACTTCCCAGCGCATCAAATTCCCTTGCCGCTGGCAAAATCCGACCCGGAGCAACTGAGAATCCTCGAGGAGTGGCTGAGGGGATACCGATTTGAGGAGCTTTATACGGAAGGAAAGGGGTTTAGCTTATGATTGAGCGCGTAGAGAATCCAGGGGCGGAAAAGATAAATATCGCAAAGACGTTCGGCCGGTTAATGTGCGAACGGTTTGAAAAAGACCCGAGATTTTATTTCTTCTCGCCGGACGAAACGACGAGCAACCGGTTTACGGAGATTTTTAACGTGGAGAAGCGAGCGTGGAGCTTGCCGAAAGAGGAGTTTGACCTGCCCGAGGGCGAAAACGGGCGAATCGTGGAACTACTGAGCGAAAACGCGTTGTTTGCGGCGATGATGGGACATCTCGGAAACGGCGAGCCAGCGATGATGGGGAGCTATGAAGCATTTTTCTCCGTAGTTTATTCGCAGATTGCACAACAGATTAAGTTCTTTAAGCAGCTGGAGACGGTGGAGTGGCGGAAGGCGTGGCCGGCGATTAACCTGCTTTCGACCTCGATGTGCTGGCGACAAGACCACAACGGATTCTCACATCAAAGTCCGGCGATTATCTCGGCACTTTTAGACATTCCGAGCGGAAAAGTGAACGCGCTGTTCCCCGTTGATGATGCGGCGGCAGAGAAGGCGTTTGAGTTTATGCTGGCGACGGAAAATGTGGTGAATCTTACTACCTTTGACAAGAACGAGAACCCGAGGTGGATCGACAGTTACCATGCGAAGTTCCAGTTTGACAACGGCGGGGCGAGCATCTTTGGATTCGCAAGCGACGACGACCCGGAAATTGTACTAACGGCGGCGGGAGACATCGCTACAAGAGAGATGCTGAGAGCGAGAGAAATTGTAAAGCGAGAACTGCCAGGGGCGAGGCTGAGATTTGTCGGCGTCAATGCGCTGACCTACCGGGCGATTGGGACGACCGAGAAAAAACTGGAACAGAACGTGTTTGATGATTATTTTACGTTTGAGCGGCCGATTATCGCGAGCTTCCACGGATACCCGGAAACGCTGAGGGATATCCTAGGAAATTATACTAACCGCGGACGCGTGTCGATGCACGGGTTTGAGGAAGAAGGCTCGACTACGACGCCACTAGAGATGTTGGCGCTAAACCACAACTCGAGATTTGACCTGGCGGGCGACATCTTTGAGAAGCTCGGGCGGGGAGACCTGGCGGAAAAGATGGAGAAAATTATCGCTGAGAACCGAGATTATACAAGGCTGTTTGGGGTTGACCAGATTGAGCTAGATTAGCGGCTATTGATTTTTTTACGATTTTGTGCTATAATAAGGGCATATTCTGTCTTGGGGAGGGATTTTTATTGAAAGACGCGCACCTTAAGAAGTCGGAAAAGAAAACCGACAAGAAAAAGGACGAAATGAAGCTGATTCAGATTGCGCATGGGCGGGCGCTGTGCTTTGACCCGACGTTTACTCCCGAGAGGGAGGAGATGGAACAGCTAGTGACGGAGATGACATTGCACAACTTTTGCTCCGGAATCGAACTTGATTTGTTCGATAAGGGCATAGTTAAGGTTTATTTTAACCCGTTCGTGCACGACAACTCCAAGATGGACTATGTGACCCGGCAGCTAATTAAGCTCATTAAAAGGGCAACTTGTTCAACGGCAAAAAATTGCCGGATTCGTCCGAACTTACTGCCATCCTTTCTATGCCGGCTTCTGACAACGACGACCCCCTCGCCTAGTGCGAGGGATTTTTTATGGTAAAATAGAAAGAACAAAGGAGGAAAAATGGAAGAAGTTAGCGGAAACGGCGAAGAGTTGAACGCCCTGGAGCAGAAGGCAGAGCGATTAACCGAGGCGACGAAGAGGCAGCAGCCGGAGTTTAGCGATTTTGAGGGAGAAAGACAGATTTCTCAGAGAATGATAGAAAAAGATAAAGAATGGCTAGCGGAGCGGGAAAAGATTTTTGAGGAAGAGGGAGGATATGAAGACCGGTTTGAGCGGCAGGCGGAGCCTATAATGGTAGCGCGGTTTAACCGGCGCGGAATGTTTGGCGCAAGAAACACGTTTGCGTTTATGGCGAGCCGGTATGACGACGTGCACACGGAGACGGACGTGGTTTTGGGCGTGTTTGACCGTGAGGAAGACCGAGCGGCAGTATTTTCGGTTGACGCGACGACGGCGACAAGTGAGGAAACGATTCAAGATAAGTTTAAGCGGAGCGCGGAGTTTGATTATGCCTCAAGCATTCATTATTGTAAATATGGCGATAGCAAATGGAGCGAGCTGGACGGCGTGCCGCATTTTGTGGTAGGAATGATGCCGTCAAGGACGGACGACGCGCTGGAGAAAATTGAGATTGACGAGAGTGGGAACGTGACGGCAAAGCGTGACCTCGACACGGATTTTAAGCTGATGTCGGAGATTTTTGAACAATGTCAACTACAGATTGCGCACCTAGAAGAATATGCGCGGACTGGCGAGTTGAGAGGCTATGAGGAAGCGAACCTAAAAGATTTGAAGGATATTCAGCGAATCGCATATGCGCGGCTGGGGCAAATTCTCGGAGCAAAGAAAGTCGAGGACCTAAAACCATTGATGACAGAAAAATATCCGGCAGAAAAGAAGAGGCTGGCGGAGGATATTACCTATGCGGAGATTTTAAAAGAGACGTGGCGGAGACGAAAACAGCTAGCGGGCAAGGCGACGGGCAAGGCGGCCGGGAAAAATTGGAAGTAGTGGCAACAGCACAAAACAGGCTTTTGATTTTTCTGGTAAATGTTGTATAATAGAGGAATGGAATTATTTTTATTGGTGCTCGCGCTGGGGATTTTTAGCGAGACGACATATTTAACAGTTAAGGGGGCACGGGGGAGTAAGAAAGCAAGTGGGCGCAGAAAAGTATTTGTGGACACGAGCGCGCTGATGGATGGGAGAATTCTCGCCGTGGCGAAGACCGGATTTTTATCCGACGACTTTTTAATCCCGAAGTCGGTGATTCGCGAGATGCAACTACTGGCCGACGGAAAGGATAATGAGAAGCGGGCGCGAGCGCGGGCAGGAATGGACGTGGCGAACGAGCTGGAGCGCGTAGTGTATTTTAACGCGGAGATTTATGACGATAGCGAATATGGGCGCGAACTAGTGGACGAACGACTGTTGAAGCTGGCAAAAGAACAACGGGGCATGATTTTAACTTGTGATTATAACCTAGCGAAGGTGGCGGCGACGGAAAACATTGAGGTTTTAAACATTAACGACCTGGCCATGGTGCTAGCGAACACATTACAGAGGGGCGACAAATTCCGCATTAAAATCACAGAGAAGGGGGCAAATCCGAGGCAGGGAGTTGGGCACTTGGCGGATGGGACGATGGTGGTGGTGGACAACGCTGAGAGTTTAGTGGGAAAAGAACCGGAAGTGGAATTTATCCGGTTCTTACAGACGTCGTCTGGACGAATGGTGTTTGCGGCGGTGGTTAATGCGAAGAAGAGCCAGAAGAATCGGAAGAGGTAGAGCTGCCAGAAGACGGGATAGCGATAGTGCGGGAGCTGGCGGTGACGCCCTTAGTATCCGTGATAGTGACGGTGACAGTTTCTTCGTCGCCCTTTAAGGCGTAGTCAAAGCTGGCGTTATTAATCGTGCCGTTTAAGACGGCGCCGGCGGCAGTGGTGACGGTGTAGGCACCACCAATAACGCTAGAACCGTTGACGGTGATGGAGACCTTTTTACCAACGCGAGAGATATTGACGGTTGGGGCGACATAGGTACAGTCATCTGCGTTCTCGCGGTCGTAACCGTCGGGGACGTTCCAAACCTCGGAATTGGTCATCGGGTCGATAGTCTTGGTGACTTCGACGGCGACGATATACTCGGCGTTAGTGCAGGTTGAGGCGAGCTTCTTGGTGTATTTGTTGAACTGGAGAGTTTCCTTAGAGACGCCAGAAGTTTTTTCGTTATACCAGGAAGGCCAGATGTCGGTCTTACCGTTGACGGTGAGAGTTTGGAGGCCAGCCGGGCGAGCCGGGGTGGCGCCAGGCGCCCACTTACCCTCGGCGGCATAAATATCTTTGTGGGCAGATTCCATGTAGTTATTGATGACACGGCGGACGATAGTGTTGTCGGAGTTCCAGAGGCCGGAGCCGTCGTGATTACCGTTCCAGACGACGGTGGAGATAGCGGAGGAGAAGCTAATCATGAGAGAGTCTTTAGTGACGGCGGAGTTGGCAGTGGTGGTTGTGCCGGTCTTGGAGGCGGTCTCGACGCCAGGGACGACGAAGCCGAAGGCGTAAGCTTGAGAGCCCCAGACGAGCTGAGAGCGAGCGACCGGATCTTGGAGAATATCCCAAATCATGAAGGCAACTTGGTCGTCGACGACGCGTTCGCCGGCGGAATCTTGCCAGGCTTCGAGGACGTCGCCAGAGCTATTCTTAACTTCAAGGACGTAGGTGATTGGCTTATAAACGCCGCCACGAGAAATCGAGGCGTAAGCGTTGGCGTGTTCTATCAAACGGACATTACAGCCGGAGCCAATAGCGACGGAGAGGCCGGCGGAACTATCGGAACAATATGACCAGTCGCCGAGTTTATGAGCGATGTCGAGGGAATTCTCGATTCCGTTGATATAGAGAGCTTTGACCGCAGGGATGTTGAGCGAGTTGGAGAGAGCCTGGCGGATGGTGACATCGCCATAGAAACGACCGGTGTAGTTACGAAGCATACAAGCGCCTTGAGAGCCGCGACAATAGATAGAGTCGATGTTTTCGTCTTTCAAGATTGTGCCAGGGCCGAAGTTTTGGCCAGCGCGCTGGACAAAGAGCGGGGGATAGTCGAGGATAGGCTTGATGGTGGAACCAGGCTCGAGGAGAGAGTTGGCGGCGTTATAGACACCGTATTCAGGATTGTTGAAATCGACGGAGCCAACCATGGCGATAACTTGGCCAGTCTCGACATCGAGCGAGGCGAGAGCGATATTGTCGGAACCGTTGATATAGAAGAGAGCGGCGCCGGCGGCCACGGCGGCCTCGGCGGCTTGTTGAGCACGATAGTCGAGAGTGGTGGTGATGGTAAACCCGCCAGAACGCATGGTGGAGTAGCCGTATTTTTCCTCAAGTTGAGACTTAACCTCGAGCACGAAATGCGGCGCAAGAATTCCCTCGTATTGAGAGGCTTCTGGGCGGACGGTGGCGAGGATGTCGACCTTTTTGGCTTCTTCCCCTTCCTCTTCGGTGATATAGCCGTATTCGACCATACGATTGATGACCTTTTGCTGGCGCTCGATAAGCATCTCGTTGCCGTAAGAGTTGTATGGATTAAGGACGGCAGGGTTGTTAGGGATAGCGGCGAGAAGAGCGGACTCGGCGATAGTTAAATCCTTGGAGCTCTTACCGAAGTAGGTCTGAGCGGCGGACTCGACGCCATTGCGACGACCACCGTAAGGAGACTCGTTGAGATACATGGTCAGAATCTGCTCTTTGTCGTACATCTTTTCGAGCTCGACGGCGAGGATTAGCTCTTTAATCTTGCGTTGGATACCGCCGCGGTTCTCGGAAGCGGCTTCGTCGGCGAAGTAAATTTGTTTAATAAGCTGTTGGGTAAGAGTGGAGCCGCCCTGGACAGACTGACCAGAGGCGGTAGCGACGACGGCGCGCATAAGGCCGGTAAAGTCGACGCCGGGGTGGTTGTAGAAGTTTTTATCCTCGATTGAGACGGTGGCGTCGCGGACGTATTTAGACATCTCGGAGCCTTCAACTACGAGGCGATAGTTCTCCGTACCGGTGTCCTCCCAGAGGACGACACCGTTGCGGTCTAGGTAACGGTTGACCGTCTCGGAGATGG
>CAYUIH010000020.1:0-8987 GCA_964444775.1 uncultured Candidatus Saccharibacteria bacterium | reverse complement strand
CGGTACCAGGTGTCGCAGGTTCGACGCCTGTCGGGCGTGCCAGAAAAATCCAGACACTAAGGTTTTGATTTTTCTAGTTGTTTAACATTGATGAGCTAAACTTTACATAAGTACCGTCGCCGAGAATGAACAGGGTTGTTCCATATCCCCCTGCAACTCCTGGGTTGGTCGAGCCTACGCCGATTTCAATGGCGTCCGTAACGAATCCGTCAATCTTGAGCTTTCCACGAGAGTTAAAATTGCCAGTTTCAAACGCTTCAAACAACGGAAAATATTCAACAGTTCCATCTTCCATGATAAAACATATTATGTTGCCCGAATTCTCTTGTCCTTCGCCGGCTTCCACTATTTTATAAATCTTTTCGCTCGGCTCAGATATTTCGCACTTCGATTCAAATTTCGAGATCTGATTGTTATCGCTGACGAATATCTCGCAAGCAGATACTTTGCCATTTTGCAAAGAAATTTTAGCTTGTCGCGAAATCCCATCTCCCCAATATCGAGAACTAGTATAGCCAGACGTGTATACGGTCGTTTCATCGTTAGCGGAAATGATTGGATTTTTCTTCGGGACAACACTGTCCGTAATAGTTATAACCGTTCCATCTTCTTTTGTCGTCTCAATTTCTGGAGCTTCAATCGTAGTGGTAGTTCCTTCATCATCTTTTATCTGAATTTTCAAATCAGAGATCTGGTTATCCTTTTGTGCGCTCTGCATCATACCATAAATGCCAAATCCAACACCACAAACCGCTACGGCCGAAAGAGCTATTGTCGCGATTTTTAACCCTTTTTTGACTTTTTGCTCGCTATTATCAGTAATTGGCGTTATATCGGTTTGTTTTTCGTTCATTTTATCTCCTTTATGTTTTAATTTTATCAAATATTCTACTCGTCGGCACTTTTTGGTCAAAAATGGCACCACGAGGGTGCATTCACTAATCGATCTACCACTCACGCAGAAAATCAACCGGACCTCATGGCGCCAAGTTCAATTTTCTACGTAGAGCTAATTTTCAAATTGTAAACTTTTCTATTTTTATCAGTTGTCTAATAAAAATCGGTAGATCGTAACTAATTAATGAATGCACTTTTTATTATAGCACAAACTTTTTATTCTGCCAATTATTTTCCGCCCAAGAACTCTAATCTGCTTGCGGCTTATTTTTGTTTGCGTTAAAACGAAACTATCTACATCAACCAGCGTTGCTGTTGTAAAAACACAACCGTACCAAAAACTCTTAATTCCAAAACCGCGGGAGGGTTTGCTATATAGGTTTATTCAGCGAGCATAGATTCGTCAAAAAGTGTAAACGATCCGTCTAGATGAAAGAAAGCAGTCGAACGATGACCACCAGGAACTTCCGGGTTGCTAGAGCGCACGCTAATATCGCTAACTATATTCGTAACTGGCTGGTTAGACTTAAAGGTTAGCTTCCCCTTAACAGAAGCATTGAGTTTATCGATCAAATCGCCTGTAGAAATATATTCAACCGACCCATCTTCAAGTAGAAAACCCACATACGGCCAAGTCATCTGCGTATTTCCCATTTTCGAGACAGCACTGATTTTTCCGGAAATACCCGTAATCGAGCAATCGCCAACCACGGTTTTTCCATACCCGCTAGCAGCGGGCTGAACAATCGTACAACCAGAAATCCCTCCGTCTTGGACACTTATAAGAATCGAACGTCCTTCGCTGTAATAATCATCAGATTCAAACAATTCAGTTAAAACAGACGTGTTGTTAGAAGTTATAATGGCGTTGCGAAAAGGCGATTCGGTGGCTACGGTAGTCTCCACGTTTTTAACGGCGGCATCAGCGACTGGCAAAGTGTCTATGGTTTGAACCTGAGATTTTAGAGTTGAGATTTCTTTATCTCTGTTTGAGACTTGTAAATATTCGTAAACGCCAAACCCCACGCCGCAAATTGCTACGACCGAAAGAATTGCCATCGCAATCTTTGATCCTTTTCCGGCCTTCGGTTGAGTGCCGTCAACTATCGGAATCATATTATTTGCTTCGTGTTCTGTGTTTTCCATTTTTGTTTCCTATAATATATTTATACATTAATATTATCACGCCCTAATCAGGCGTCAAGCCGCGCAGAACCGCCGGTATTCTCTCGACAAAAATTCACCAAATTAAGACCTATTGACCGCTCCGAAGGACAGTGATAAACTAAGACCAAGTAGAGTACGTTAGGTAAAAACAAACAGATAAAAACCTTAACTAGGTAAAACAAATGAAACAAAAACGTTTTTCGCTTTTATGTACGAGAATTTTTGGTATCGCACTGGCGACGGCACTGACATCAGTAGGGTTATATAAAATACTTAACAACGGAACAAATAGTACGGCGAACACGAACCCTCTGATAAACATCTCTGAACTTCCAGAAGAGTTTATGAAGGCATATCTAGCGGACTACGCAAAAATTGCAAGCAGCGAAAACAAAGAAAATGTTTTGATTGTAACATCGGAGAAAACATTAGAAAATAGTTTTGGGGCAAAAAATGTGGTGAATGCGGCGAATAACCGGTATTTTTTGGAGTTTGAAACAGAAGATGAGAAAAAAATGGCTTTGGCCATGATTGAAGGGCTACCGGACTTGGAAGCAGAAGAAAATCGACTTTACACTTTTGACGGCGATGAAGATGGAGCAGAATTTAATTCTTGGGGGATTGAGAAAATGGGGCTTGATTATGCATCTAAACTAATTGAAGAGGCTGGAAATGCGAGCGAAATAGTAGTAGCGGTTCTCGATACAGGGCTGGACACAGAATTGTTTAACGAGAATTTTTCGGATAAATTGGCGGGGACTTATAGTGTCGTAAGCGGCAAGACAGAAGCACCAGACGAGTTAGGTCACGGAACGCATACGGCAGGAACAATTGCAGAGGGGACGCCAAACAATGTAAAAATATTTTCGGTGCAACTTTCGACAGGGAGACAGATGTATACAACGGATATCGTTGCG
Organism: uncultured Candidatus Saccharibacteria bacterium; assembly: GCA_964444775.1. Taxonomy (GTDB): domain Bacteria; phylum Patescibacteriota; class Saccharimonadia; order Saccharimonadales; family Saccharimonadaceae; genus Nanosyncoccus. Next base: position 6,006 of record CAYUIH010000020.1, on the reverse strand, counting down.
GGTATGGACTACGCAATCTATTATACGAATGCGGATGTGGTGAATATGAGTTTTGGAGGGTATAACTACGGCAAAGCAGAATATATTTCGCTTGAGGCTATGCGCGAAAATAAAATTATCCCTGTGGCGTCAGCGGGAAATGAATCGACCAGTACTCCTAGCTATCCGGCAAGTTTCGACAATACAATTTCGGTGTCGGCGCTTGATATAACTCTAAATTTTGCGTCGGAGTTTTCTAACTTCGGAAAAACAATCGACTTTGCAGCGCCAGGAGTAGACGTCTTGTCTATAAACGGAACAATGAGCGGGACGTCGATGGCGGCGCCACACGTGTCGGCGGCGGCAGCGATTGCAAAGAGTCTGAACAAAGATTTTAATCTTGAGACAACAAAAGAATTTTTAGCAACACGAGCGGTCGATTTAGGCATGAATGGAAAAGATAGCAAATATGGTTTTGGCTTTATTGATTTTAATGACGCAAGAAAATGCACGAGCGGCAGTGAAGTGTGCGACAGATTTGGGATTTTTGAGACGGAAATTGAAGATGCAATTGAAGTGACAGACGTAATTTTAACGCCATATAATTATGGAAGTCTGACAAATATTCTAGCGACAAAGTTAAAAATTACAAATAAGAGCGGGAGCTATAAAGAAAAGGCATTAGGTGACTTTGGGACAGACATAGAAATAACAGGTTATGATCCGTACACAAGCGGAGAGCAAGTAGTTTCGGTAAAATATGGCGAAATGACGACAAGCTTTACGGTCGGAAACCCAGAGAATTGGGAGAGCGGGTGGAGATACGTGGACTATTGGCGCATTGAAGAACAAAGAGACAGAAGATTTATTGTCGGATACAAGGATCACGAACTTAGTATAAAGACGCTATATTTTCCAGAGACAATTGACGACGAAACAATCATCGGAAGCTTAAGTTGCCCGTTTAGCGTTAAATTTTCCGAAGATGGAAATTCATGGACATGCGACGAAAACATTACTTCAGATGACGCAAAGCAGTACGAAACGGTTATTTTGCCGGCAACGTATCGTCATGCAAACGGATTCACTGGGAGATGGGATGGAAAAGGAGGAAATTTCCAAAATCTCTATCGAGTAGTCAGCCTTGCGGACGAACTTGTTTTAGGAAGCCAGGCTTTTGCAAATTTACAGAATTTGGTAGAACTTAAAGCCAACGTTCTATTTGAAAAAACATACCAAGGCTATAGTCTAGAAAGTGGATATTATGGTGAGGTTTGGTATGCTACGAACACATTTTGGAACGATGCTTCACTGGAGTCGGTGACGCTTTCGGAAAATAATGAAGTAGTCCCGAGCAGCTCTTTCTATAATTGCGTGAGCCTTGGAGAACTTGAATTACCGGACGGAATAAAAGAAATTCATACAGACGCTTTTTATGGGGCTGGCATTAAAAAAATAGATCTAAATAAAGTCGAAAAGCTTGATGCAAGGGCTTTTTCACACGCTAATTCTTTGGAAGAAGTGTTAATTCCGGCGACGTTAGTAGATATCGACAAAACGGCCTTTTCGCTAGACAGCAAGTTGAGTTCTGTCGTGGTCGACGATGAAAATCCGGTATTCGATAGCCGTGATAACAGCAACGCAATAATCGAAACGGCGAAAAACGAAATTTACCTCGGTACCGTGGCGACAGTAGTCCCTGAGTCAGTAAAATCAATTGGCGAAAAAGCTTTTTATAACGTGGATATTGGAGAAATAGAACTTCCTGAATGGGTCGAAGAGATAAAATCGGAAGCATTTGCGAATTGTGTATATTTATATAAAATAGTGTTACCAAAGTCGTTAAACTCAATCGCTGCCGATGCGTTTAATACGGCCGGGGCTTTTATGCCATCAAAAACCGTATTCTGGATTTGGGATAATACCTTTGCAAAAGATTGGGTGTTCGAACGTGATTTACCGTATGTTTTGATGGACGAGATAGGAGAAAACGAGCCAAAACCAATTGCGGATGCAAGTTTTGAGATAATACCAGAAAGAAAAGTCTTTTACGCCTTTGAAACTTTTTCTCCGGACAACTTTAAAATAAAGATTTTTTACTATGATAAAGAAGAGGAAAAAGTATCAGATGAACCGGAGATAATAACCGATTATAATGTGATTTATAACGGCGGCGAGACAGAGAGCCTTGTAGGCGATAGCAACAAAGCAACTTTTGTCTTCAACACAAAAACCGGATATAAAAATATCAAAATCGATTTATGGCTAAACGCAAAATATCTCAAGCCAGAATACATAGTACCAGAAGGGATTTCTGCTTGGAGCGGCCAACCGTTAATAGAAGTGGAATTGCCAGACGCTTTTGCTTGGATGGACGAAGAGGAGGTCGTTGACGAAACTAAAACCGAATACTTAGCAAGTTTTACGCCGGAAGATGCGACACACTATGGCATAGTGGAAAATATTGCAATACCGGTAGAAGTAAAAACCGGCACGACGTTCGCGGAGATTTTTCCAGATGAAGTATTAAGGGCGTGTATCGTAAAAAATCTAAACGGGGAAACTGGAACTTATACGGAAGAAACAGTGAATTTGAATGAAGTGCTAGCGATGACAGAATTAGACTGCGCAGCAGAAGAAAACGAGGAGCAAATAACAAACGCACGAGGCATCGAACGAATGACAAGTCTAAAAGCGCTCAACTTAAAAGGAAACGCGCTCAAAAGAGTAAACTTATTTAAAAATTTAGAAATTGGACATCTCGACCTGAGGGGAAATAAGCTACAAAAACTAGACATTACAAAAAATCTGGCACTAGAAGAATTATTGGCGGACGAGAGCGGATTGGAGGGCGGAAGCCTATTGCTCAAGACGGCGGCATATCTCGAAATGGTTGAGCAAGATGACGGGACCATTAAGTTAGTGATGGACATTTCTGAGTTGGATTTCTTAAACGACACGGACTTTATCGTTGAAGACGCAGATGCAACTTATGATGCCGAAACAAAGACAATTATCTGGTCGACAAATAACCCAAGAGATAAAGTGCGATTAACTATCAAGCTAGAGTCGGGAGAGAACATTTCTTACCTAGTTTATTGTTTCCCCCGTCAAATCTACATCACAATCTCACTAGATGGAGAGATTTACGAAGAGAATGTGCATTTTGGCTATACGTATACCGGCGGCAAGCTCGACCTAAAGAGTTTCAGTGAAGAAATTATGATGATATATAATTTGTCTGGATACGAGCTGGAAGACGTAGTGGTGACGGACGCCCCAGGAACATTGATTGTAGAAAAGAACGACGTAAATATTAGTATGTACTTCAAAAATACAAAGCAGCAGGGCGGAAACGAACCGGAGCCGACCGAGCCAGTCGAACCAACCGAACCCGAAAATCCTGTTAACCCTGGTCATAGTATAGTGATAAATGATGACAGTAAGAAAAATCAACCCGAGATTAAAGCTCCAGAGACGGGGATATTTACGACAAATGAACAAAAAATGACGAGCGAAAATAATATTATAGCGTCATTATTCTTTGCGTCTGCTGTGGTCGTGCTGGTAGCGTCTTTTCTACCCCCACGAATGTTGAAACGCCGTTAGCGGTACAAATTGCTACGCCGAAAGTTTCCTATAACTTTTTTCGCCATGTTTTTTCAGAACTAGCCACAGCATACCCGCCACGAGCAAAAACAACCCGTCAATAATCGCCATTCCGCCAATTTGCCCTACTAAAATCACCACTACCACGGAAATCGGAATCGTTAAAATCACCGCTCCGAGTCCCGCAAAAGCAGAAATCATTACGCCGGTACTCTGTTTTACGACCTCCGCATCACTCTCGGCGTCAAACCGCGCATAGTGCAAATCAATCAAAATCCCAAACATTTCCGTCACAAAGGGAATTGCGACCGTCGCCACAAGTAGCAGCCCTGTCTCCGCCGCGCCAAATCCAAACCTCAGTGCCAGCGCCAACACGCCTACTACTAGTGCCGGTACAGTCAAAATCAGCGACGCCAACACCTTACTCATCAAAACTCGCCTTCCGCTCACCAGTAGCGTCTTTAACAAATTAAACGCGCCACCCTCAAGAGAAATCATTGTCGTTGTAATATAAGTCAATAAACTAGAAAACACCACCAGTCCAAACGTCGCCGTCGGTAGATATGTATAAACCATCTCCGCCGTAATCGGAATCTCTTCCTCAATAATCATGGCAACAATCTCGTCCACCTTCAAACAAATCGCCCCGACCGCCAAAAGATAAAGCGCCAATCCAACCCAAGTATTAGAAACTAACACCGGCGTATTAAAATATCTGCGAATCTCTTTTCTAATAATCGCGACCGACGGCAAGTGTTGTTTATAACTCAACTTGCCGGTCTTTTTCGCCCCAGTATGGCTGTCGACTCGCGAAACTATCCAAAAATAACTTTTCCCCATCGCCGCTATCGCCGCTCCCGCCACGACCAAATTAACCGCCAAAAACTTTAAAAACTCCCAAATCTCGAATCGTTGCGTCAGCTCGGCCACTATTCTCGCCGGATAATACATCGCCACGATTCGGTCGTTTAGCGCCGAAATTATCTCTCCCGCACCTTCAGCTAGTTGTCCAATCTGGAAAGAAAAGAACATCACGCCAAACAAAAACACAAACGTCACCAAAGTTTGCATCAGATTTTTCTTCGCAAATCTCGACGACACCGCCGTCGTCACCGCTCCTGCTAGCGCCGACAACACTACCGGAATAATCGGCAACACTCTCCTCGAGCACACCTCTAAAAAAGCCTTCTCCCACGCCGCACTCAGTTCTGAGAGTTTCGCCAGGCCAGCGAGCCGGGAGATAATGTGCTATAATTATCTCAAGCACCCGTAGCTCAGTGGATAGAGCACTGGTTTCCGGTACCAGGTGTCGCAGGTTCGACTCCTGTCGGGTGTGCCATTTCTGCGTTTGCAAAAACCAGGCGAAGGCCTGGTTTTCATTTTCAGTTCCTGGCGGAAGAGGCGGGATTCGAACCCGTGGTGGGGGTTAGCCACGCCGGTTTTCAAGACCGGTGCCTTAAACCACTCGGCCACCCTTCCGTCGCCCATTTTATCATATTCTCGTCCAATACGCCACAAAAATTGTGATATAATTAGTTTATGACAAACTCTACTAGGCGCGGCTTCACTCTTCTCGAACTTATTATTGTCCTTGCCTTTGCTTCGCTCTTGCTCATTCTTTTCTTTATTCAAAAGGGAAACGTCGACGCGATGAACCGCGACGACGATCGCAAGGTTGCCATCAACGCTATGTACTACGCCCTCGAAGAAAGTTTTTATGCCAACAACGGTTATTACCCAGAAGAAATCTCCGAGAAGGTCCTCACTGCCATCGACCCTGAGCTATTCACCGACCCTTCGGGTGTCTACTTCGGTACCAGCGGTTGCTCCTACTCTTACGACGCCACCAACTGTAAAGACGGCAAATGTGCCGGCTATATTCTCCGCGCCGAGCTCGAAAAAGAAGACGACTACATCAAACGCAATCGTAACTAAAAAGGAGATTTTATGAAAACAGTACTCAGCTTTGACGTTGACCAAACGTTAAATGTTGCCAAGACCCCCATTACAGCCGAAGTCGCCAAGTTGCTCATCGCTTGCCTTCGTGCCGATTTCCGTATCTGCCCGATTTCTGGCCAAAAGTTCGACCAATTCCTCGTCCAAATCGTCAACCCTATGCTTAAAAACGGCGCCACCCCTGCCGACCTCGCCGGTCTTCATCTTTTCGTCGCCCAAGGCACACAATACTATCGCTACGAACCGGCCGATAAACAGGCTAAATACAGCGAATCTCACTGGCATCAAGTCTATAGTTTTCCGCTCACCGACGCTCAAGTTTCGGAGATTTCCTCCGCGCTTGAAACTGCCGCGCGCGAGCTCGGTTTTTGGGAGGAAGACAAGCTAGCAGAAGGCGACCAAATTATCGAAAACCGCCTCTCCCAGGTCACTTTCTCCGCTCTTGGCCAAAAAGCCGGCACC
>CAYUIH010000019.1:0-8988 GCA_964444775.1 uncultured Candidatus Saccharibacteria bacterium | reverse complement strand
ACGGCACTCCAGTCAACACCCACGTCGGCGACGTTGATGGCGGCGTTGGCCTCTAGAACGAGATACGGGCCAAAGACGAACGTCAGTACAAACGCCGACAACGCCAAACAGGACGCCTTCAGCGCCCGTTCAAAAACCAGCCTTTCTTTAATTCGACCTAACTTGATATTAGTTCTTATCATTATTCCTCCTATGTTCTATCCTCCAGTATACATAATCGGAATCCGCCCGTCAAGACTTTTATGCTAAGGTTGCTAATTTTTATTTTGGGTTGCTAAGCCACCCTCAAGATTGTAAACTCTTCTCGGGCTGCTAAACTACGCCTTCTCCGCTGCATAAAGCGGCAAATTCGTTATTCGCTCATTTTCTTTATACGGCATCATCGACATTTTCACTGCCTTCATCTTCGGCTTTGCCGCCAACGTCTTTTTAAGCGACGCACTTACTAGCGCCCTCCCCGATTTCACCTCAATTGGCGTTAATCCTTTTTCTGCATCAATCACAAAATCAATCTCCGCGTCCGACTCATCCGAAGAATAATAAAACAATTTTCTCCCTGCTTTTGTTAGCTCCTGAAATACTAATTGCTCCGCCATCGCTCCCTTAAACTCTTCAAAATCTTCCTCATTATAAATCGTCTCCGGCCTTAGTCCCGCCTTTGTTCCGAGCAACCCCACATCCACCATAAATAACTTAAACGCTCCTCTATCCATGTATGCCGCCAGCGGCAACCCAAGTTTATTCACTCGGCTCACCCGCGTCGCAATCCCCGCGTCCGTCAACCAAGCTAGTGCCGACTCATATTCTCTCGCTCGCGCACTTTTCCGAATCATACCAAACATGAATTTCTTATTTTCCTTCATCAATATCGTCGGTAAAATATCAAAAATCTCAATAATTTTTAGAACATCAAATTTCTCGGCGTGCTTAGAAAAATCTTTTTCGTAGTCATGTAGAATTTTTTCTTGTACCTCACGCACCCCCACTAAAGTCTTTGTTTCCAAATACTTGTTAATTACCGCTGGCATTCCCCCTACCACCATATAAATCTTTAGCCACTCCACCAAACTCTCATGAAACGGTTCAATCGACTCAAAATCTCCCACCCGGAGCGCCTCCGCTAGCTTTTCTTTCCCCGCCGCCCTTAAGAACTCATTAAAACACAATGGATGAATCTTTATTGTATCCACCTGCCCCACCGGATAAGAAACCCCCTCGTGTAAGGTTACGCCTAACAAACTCCCCGCCACAGCAATATGATATTCTGGTGCCGTCTCCCTAAAATACTTCAACGCCGTCAGTGCTCGTGTGTTTTCCTGCACTTCATCAATAATAATCAAGGTTTTATCCGGTATAATCTCCGTCTCCGCATGAATCGCCAATCTCGCCACAATCCGCTCCGGCTCAAACGACCCATCAAAAATCTCTCGCGCAGAATCGTCACTTTCCAGGTTTACATAAACCACGTTCTCATAGGCTTCCTCGCCAAACTTTTTCAACAGCCACGTCTTCCCTACTTGCCTTGCGCCTTCTAATACCAACGGCTTACGGTCTTTCTTAGCCTTCCAATCTTTTAGTTCCTGCATCGCGTCTCTATACATCTTACTTTTCCTTATTTATTTTCCTTATTATATCATAATATCACGTTTTTCTACCCTTTTTTCGTGATTTTTCCACGTTTTTCCGTCCTTTTTTTGTGATTTTTCCACGTTTTTCCAACTTTTACATCCCAAACCCGTTTATCTCCCACCTGTCTCCAGAATAATCTCTGCTAGTCTCTTTGCAGCATCGGCCTTGGCTTCTTTATGCAAATTTTCCGCCAGCACCTCTCGTTTACGCGTATTTTTAACCAGCCCTTCAATTTTACCAAGCAATTTCGCCGGGTTCTTCTCCATCTCCCCGTCTAGAATCATTTCCGCCGCCCCGAGCTTCTGCAGCCTCTCGGCGTTCTTTACCTGGTGCGCTCCCGGCAGTTTCTCAAACGGCACCAGAATCGTCGCCTTCGCCAGCGCCGCCAGCTCCGCAATCGTCGTCGCTCCCGCTCGCGACACTACCACGTCTGCCGCCCCGAGCAGCTCATGCATCGCCGAATTAAACTCCCACATCCGGAAATTACTTTCGAGCTTCGCGTCTTCCCAAACTTCATATTTTTTCAGCTCAATCATCTTCTCATAGTTCTTCCGCCCCGCAATCAGCGCCACACTCGCCGTTTTCATTAGCCGCGGGAGAATCTTCGCCGTCGCCATATTTAAGTGTTCCGAGCCTTGACTCCCGCCCGTAATCACCACTAGCGGCTTACTCGCGGAGAATCCAAATGCCTTCTTTAGCGTCACCGCCCGCCCCGCCGGCACTTTCCTAAACTCTCCCCCGATCGGAATCCCTACCCACTCCCAATTTTCTCGCCCCTTAATCGGGCGTTGTGTCCCGTCGTCTTCCGTCACGCTCTCTGCATATTTCACCCCCATCGCCACCTTCGCCGCCTGTTTCATCAAAATCCGGTTTGCCAGCCCCGGCGTCGCGTCGCTCTCATGTATCACATACGGAATCTTTAGCGTTCGCGCCGCCAGCCCCACCGGCAGCCCCACAAATCCGCCCTTTAAAAAGATTACATCTGGCCGGCTCTTTTTCGGCACTAGCCGTATTAAGCTCTGCCCTAGCCCCGCTATAAACCCAAAGAACCCTAAAAAGTTTTTTAGAATTAAATCCACCACCGTAATCTTGATATTCTTAAAATAATCTACTAGCTTCCACCCCGCATATCGCCTAAACTTCCCGGAGAAAATCCGCCTCACCCGCACGTTTAGCCCCCCGCTGTCTTTCCCCAGCGCCATAATCTTCGTTACGTTCCGGTAGTATTTTCCGTCCGTCCAAAACTCAATCCGCGTTCGCGGGTTTTTCTTCAAAATCTCTCGCACCACCGCAATCGCCGGCGTTATATGCCCGCCGCTACCGCCTCCGACGACTAGAACTTTCATCAATTCTTCCTTTCGTTAAATGGCCGTTCGCAAACTTCTTTTGCGTCAAATCTTTTTCCCTCCTAGTATAGCACGAAATCTGCATCACTAGCCCCAGCGCCAGCGTCGCAAACATCATACTCGTCCCGCCATAGCTCAGAAGCGGCAACGTAATCCCCGTCAACGGAATCAGCCCCGTCATCGCCATCACGTTCACTGCCATCTGCGTCCCAATCCACGCAAACACCCCCACCGCCACTAGCCGCTCGTCTTCCTCCCCCGCCAGCTCCGCTGTCCTCAAAATCCGCATCAGTAGAATCACAAACACCAAAATCACGGCAGAAAGTCCAATAAACCCAAACGTCTCTCCCATAATCGCAAACACCGAATCGTTAATACTCTCTGGGAGATAGCCCGTCGCCTGCACACTGTTTCCTACCCCCACCCCGGTCAGCCCGCCGGTACCAATCGCAATTAGCGCGTTCTCGATGTGATAATTATCCGCCTCCTCTCCGTTTACAAACGTCTCGATTCGCTCCATTCTATGCGGGCTCGTCACCACCGCCGCCACTCCCCCCACCATCAGCGCCACTACCACCAGCCCAAACCACTTCAATTTCACCCCGCTCGCAAACACCATCGCCAGGATAATCGCCACCAGCACCGCGCCCGTCCCCAGGTCTTTCTGAAGCACCACCACAAACCCCAGCGCCACCGCCGACATCACCCCCGCCGGGAGCCAAAAGTCGCTCGAGTCAAGCCGCCCCTCTTTCTTCCGCTCCGCCGCCAAACTCGACAGATATAAGACTAAGCCCAGCTTTAGAATCTCCGCCGGCTGTAAACTCGCCACGCTCCCCAGGTTTAGCCATCTACACGCCCCTAGTTCACATTTCGCCAGCCCGCTCCCCGCCTTCGCCGCCACAAACAACACCCCGCAAAGTATAAAACCCAAAAATAGCACCCACTTCCCATATTTTCTCGTCGTTTCATACGGGATTTTATACGCCGCCACAAACGCCACCACACTCGCTGTTACGTTTATCAGCTGCCGGACAAAAAAGTAGTTCTCGCTCAGCTCTCCCCCATACGCCACGTTCAAAAAATTCACCCTCACCGGCCCAATCGCATAAATCACAATCAGCCCGATCATCAACAAAATCAGCGTCATCAAACCGATAATTCCATCGCTACGATGCTTTCTCATATCTCATATTATACCATAATCGCTTTAATTTTGGATGCAGTTCAAGGAAGAGCTGAGTAGCGGAGCGAACCGTACTTAAAGTACGGAGAGCGAGCAACGGAGGCTCTGACGCAGAAATGCGCCAAAATTAAGCGATTCCCCCTGCCGAAGCGAGGAAAAGCCCTAGCACCGCTCCGATTCCAGCCAGCACCCAAAACCGCATAACAATCTTCGCCTCTCCCCATCCCTTCGCCTCTAAATGATGATGTATTGGCGCAGAGATAAAGATCTTTCGGTGGAAAAACTTCTTAGAAATCATCTGAATTAAGCTCGAGCCCGCCTCTACCACCAACATGAACCCAATCACCGGCAAAAGCAAAAACGCATTCGTCATCATCGCCACCACGCCCAGCCCCGCTCCCAGCGCAAAGCTCCCCACGTCTCCCATCATAAACCTCGCCGGCGGCACGTTAAACCACACATAAGATAGTAGCCACCCCACCACCGTCAAACAAAACCCAAACAACATCCACTGCCCCTGAAACAGGGCGATCACGCCATACGAGCCATACGCAATCATCATCAGCCCCCCGGCCAGCCCGTCCAGCCCGTCCGAGATATTCACTGCGTTGCTCGTCGCCACCACCGCAAATGCGAATAAGAGCGTCATCCCCACCGCGCCAATTTCTACCGGTCCCATAAACGGCACCATCACGCTCGTCCAGCCAAGTTTAATCGCGAAGAACCAACCCAACACCAGCCCCACCCCAGAAATCAGCGCAAACTTCACCGGCGCGCGTAGCCCCGCCGCCCCGTGCCCGTCTCCAAACACGTTAATCATGTCGTCTACTAGCCCGATTATCGCCCCGCCTACAAACCCCGCTAGCGGCAGCCAAGTCTGTCCACGATCAAAATTACACACCAGCGTCACCACCGCCACGGTCGCCACTCCAATAATCCCCGCCATGGTCGGGAACTTCCGCTTAAACTTATGCGCGTGTAGCTTCGTCATCACCGGAAGCGCGTCGCCCGAGACAGTCGTCTTCTTTTGCTTTTTCCAAAACTTATATTTATACGCAAAATGGGTATAGGCCGGGGTTAAAAACATTGCGAGTAAAAACCCCGCGAGCGTCATCACTAGCCCATAAAACATTTCGTTATTTAATTCTGCTTTCCACATATCCTTTTATTTTACTCCAGCTTAGGCTTTATTTTCAAGTAGTCAATCATAAAATTAGAAATATCCGTAAACACCGGCAGCGCGTATTGTTCTGCCCCTGTTGTAGCCCCGTCTTTCCAAATCCTCACCATAATCGTATATTCTGGCAGTTCCCCCGCTCTCCCCCCAAACCCCACATACGTCGCCACCCACTCGTCCATGCTATAAGCCCCGTCGCGAATCACCTGCGCCGTACCCGTCTTGCCACCGATGTCATATCCCGCCGGGTCGTTTCCCCAGAGACGATAGTTTGCCCTTGTCGTCCAGAGCATCTGCCGCATCGTCGTACTCGTGCTTTCGGCGATAATCTGTTCCGGCTCCTTCCGCTCCTTCGGAATAATCTCCCCCTGGTCATTTAATATCCCCTTCACAATCGTCGGCTCCACATATTTTCCGCCGTTCACCAGCGCGTTATACCCAGAAATCACCTGCATCATCGTCACCATCAAATTCTGCCCAAACGTCATGTTGGCATACAGCGAATCTCGCCCGTCGCCCTCGTTTGGGTCACCAATCAGCCCAAGGTTCTCATACAGCTCCACTCCCGTCTCTCGCCCCAGCCTAAACTTCTCTGTATAATATCTATATAGCATTTCCCTCCCCGTCTGCGTAATCTGCGTTGGGTCGCCCCCAATCAACTTCAAGGCATAAATACTCCCCGTGTTCATCGACCAGTCAAACGCTTTTTGTATTGTCGTCGTCCCGATTAAACTCTGGTTATAAACCGTCGAGTTGCTAATTTTCCACCCGTCAATCACCTCGTAGCCGTTGTTATAATATGTCGTCGCCGGCGATAATACCCCGAGGTCAATCCCCGTCGCAAACGTAAACCCTTTACACACGCTCGCTGGCTCATACGGGTCTTCCGTCACTCGGTTTATATACACTTCCGCGTTCTCCACGTCGCCATAATTCGCCGGGTCATATCCCGGCAAGTTCACCATCGCCAGAATCTCCCCCGTATTCGGGTTCATCACCACCGCGCTTCCCTGGTCTTTACCAAACTCGTCCATCTTCGCCTGGAGAATCCGCTCCACCCCCGCCTGCACGTTCCGGTCAATCGTCAAGACTACGTTTGCCCCATCTTCCGCCGGGATTTTCACGTTCTCGTCGCCAATCGACAGCGCCACTTGGTTTACATCCGCAATCGTCTTTAGAAGCCCGTCCTTCCCCTTTAGCTCCTCATCTAGCGCCCCCTCCACGCCATATTGCCCCTCTCCGTCCGCGTTCACAAACCCTAGCGTCCGCGCCGCCAGCGTCCCCTCCGGATATACCCGCTTTGTCGTCTCCTGGAGATACACACCAGAAAGCCCCAGCTCACGAATCTTTAGCGCCTTTTCTCGCTCCACCCCTCTCGCCACCACAAAATACCGCCGCGTCTTGTCCTTCCACGCCTCTTCCGCCCCCACCACCAAGTTCTCCTTCGCCAGCTTCTCAAAAATCTCTTGTTCAACTTTTTCCTCGTCCGCGCTCATCGGGTCGATAATCACTGTATAAGCCTTTTCGTTCATCACCACCGCCACCGGCTCGTCTCCGTCCATCATATAAATCTGCCCCCGCTTCGCCTTAATCGTGTTCTCTAGCGTATGCTGCTCCTGCGCCTTCGCCACCCAAATCGGGTTCTGAATTATCTGCACAAAAAACAGCCGCACCAAAATCACCCCCACCACCACATACAGCCCAAACTTCAATATCCTAATCCGGCTCATGGTTAAATTATATCACACTATTCTGTGTAGCCAGACACGGAACCCGTCGGCATCGCCGCCGCCACTTCGCTATCATTGTTATACGCGATCGACGTCAATCTCGAGCGCTCCACCGCCAACGCTTCCTTTCTCGCTTCCAACTCCGCAATCTCGCTCTCTACTTTCGACAGCTCATAATCGTAACTCGTCGCCTTCGTTCCCTGAGTGACATAAATCAATCCAATCACAAGGACTAGCACGCCTAGTATCACGCTCTGGGATACGCTACCCAAAGTCTTCGGCGTATGTCGCACCATATTCCGATTCCGCACCCAGGTTGAACTAGATTCACGCATTTAAAAATACTATCCTCGCTTTATTTTATGTTTGTTTTGATTTTTGTTTGGTTTATATCACTTAGTCCGAGACGGTTGACCTAGACAGAGCAATAAGTAATCTAGGCTCCGTCTCGGGAAGGTCATATATTTTAACACACTCTTTTTAGACTCCGCAACCATGTAGTTGTGGTAGCCCTTACGGGCCATGTCTACGAGATCCGTACTTCTCGTCCCCCATCCCCCTTAGTCTTCGTCTGAGCCGCCGACTAGTCCGTACACTTGTCGGCTTTTGCCTGAGTCTTAGGCTATCTTTCGCACCCTCGCCACACAAAGGTCAAAGTGGCTTGGGGCTTTAAAATGGCTCTTTAGTAAAAGTTAACTTTTACCTTCTGTGCACGACTCTTGTTGGACACAACGATTTGTTTAGGCATATTGCCTCCTTTTTATTTTTAGTTTTTATTTTTATCAAACCAATCTCACGCAGTTTTTTCTCCACACTCTCGGTTCAAGTTCTTTCCTCGCGCCCCTACCCGGGATAAAAAGCCTAGCTTATTTCCTCACGGCAGCTCTGAGCTTGGCGCTTCGTGATCTTGGGTTCGATAACAACTCCATGTCTCCCGCAACTATCGGCGTCTTAGTTAAAATTTCTAGTTCCGACTCTTCTCCGTAGCTACTTGCTTCCTTAAAATACTGCTTTACCAGCCGGTCTTCTAGGCTATGGAACGTAATCAGCGCGACTCTTCCGCCCGGCTTTAACACCTTCGGGATAAGCGGCAACGTCCGTTCAATCAGCCCTAGTTCGTCATTGACCTCAATCCGAATCGCCTGGAAAATACGTGTCGCTGGGTGCATCTTGCTATATTTTGATTTAGCTTTAATAAAATCAGCCAGCTCACCCGTCGTCTTAAACGGCCTCGCGTGAACAATTTCTCGCGCCAGTCGTTTCGCGTTTCCCGGTCGCTCTTCGCCATATTTCTCAAAAATCTCTGCCAGCTTCCCCTCCGGGTAATGATTTACTACCCTCTCCGCCGTCAACTCCTGTTCCCTATCCATTCTCATATCTAGCGGCCCGTCGTGCGAAAAAGCAAACCCCCGTTCGTTTCGGTCTAGTTGCGGTGAAGAAACTCCAAAATCCGCTAGTATCATATCAAAAGTTTTACCACACTCTATCATCTTCAGCACCGAGCTATAAAAGTCTCCCTTCACGATTTCTACCGGTTCACTCTTGTACTTCCCGCGTAGATACTCCGTCGCGAAAGAATCCCTGTCGATTAATACCGACTCTTTATAATTCCGTGTCAAATCCAAAACTTCGCTCGCATGTCCTCCATATCCCGCCGTCAAGTCTAAATACGACTCGCCCCGGCCAGGTTTAAGAACCTCGAGCACTTCTGATAATAATACAGGTTTATGAAGTTCTTCCATACGGTATTATTATACCATATGCGTCCTTTAGTTTGAGAACGCTTAACAAGAAACTTTAGCGTTTTTGTTTTTGCTTAGATTTTTGTTTTCCCTTACACTTTAGATCTACCACAATCTCCTGAGATGAAATCTCGAGTCATATTGTGGCCGTTGAGAGACTTATTGTGTAATTGGTTGTGAG
>CAYUIH010000018.1:0-9124 GCA_964444775.1 uncultured Candidatus Saccharibacteria bacterium | reverse complement strand
GCGCTGTCGAAGTCGTTGCCGAGGAACTTGGCGTTGGCGATGACAGGATTATCCGGGTCGGTGAAGCCGATAGGGCTAGAGATGCTGTTGGTGAGATAGACGATAACGAGAGAATTCGTCGGATCGATACTAACCGTGCAGTGAGTGAAGCTGACTATGCCGAAGGATTCGGGGCTGGCGTGGCTGCCAAAGAGCCAGAGATTGTCGTCTGTGGCGACACGCCGGCGCCAACCCATGCCGAAATCGGCATTGTCGGAGTTGGGCGAAGTGGCGGCGGCGATAACTTCGGAACTAAACAATCCTTGGTCGTCGAGCATGAGGTAGGCGAGCCGAGCGAGGTCTTCGGCGTTAGCGAAGAGACCGGCATGGCCAGAGACGCCTTCCATAGCATAGTAGGACATTTCGTCGTGAACTTCGCCTTGGACTACTTCAGTGCGTACGCGCGGGAAGCTGATAAGCCCGCCGCGAGTGTTGCCAGAGATTTCGGTGGCGGCGCAATCGCTAGGCTGGAAACCGTAATCGAGCGGCGTAAACGTGAGGTTAAACAGGTTGAGTGGCTCGACGAAGGTGTGGCGGAAGTAGAGGTTGAGTGGCTCGCCGGTGATTTTCTCGATAACGAAGGTTAGGAGAATATAATCTGTATCAGTGAGATTGGTGATCGTGCCAGGTTCGTTAAGGAGCGGGGTAAGGCAGAGCTTCTCAAGAGTTTCTACTTTAGTGCCAGAGGCGTTATAAAAGGGGTTTGGGGTTTCGGCTTCGTAGTCGCCGGTGACAAAATCGTAGTTGTCGCCGTGAAGACGGAGTGAAACGGGGAGACCGCTTTGATAACGCAAGACGTTCTCAACCGTGAGGGTTTGTTTCCAGTAGAGCATGGTTTCGTAATCGGGGAGGTCGGCCTCGTAGGCCGTGCCGCGATAGTCGAAGGTCTTAGTGACAAATTCTTCGCCGAGAACGTCGACGATTTTGGTATCGAAACTGAGCTGGCCGGAAGTGACGAGATGCTGGAGACAATAGGTGGTGACAAGAGCCGAAGTGTCGCCGCCAATGTCGTAGAGTGTATCGGTGGTGACGGAGGTCTTGTCGGGGTTGGGGGAGCCGTCGGAATTGTAAGGCCGGGTATAACCCCAAGCGTTAGAATAAATCAGTTCACCATTTTGGAGAACGGCGAGCTGAGCGCCAGGGAAGCCGTTTTTAACATCTGTTTTAATCAAGGATTCAAAATCGGCGATATTGAGCGGTTCGGCGGTGGCTGAGGCGTTAGCGACAAGAGCGATGAAGAGGAAGAAAAGTAAGGGAAGAACAGCGATGCGGGCAAGAGCTAAACGTTTCATAATAAAACCTCCAAACAAAAAATAGTCGTCTAAGGCAGATTTTAGACCAAAAAATTAAAGAGCGCCCCCTTTGTCTATATTATAACATAAGATTGCAAAAATGTAAATGGCGAGATGAGATGTCGTCTCGGTTTGGATTGACGAGAGCCGATTCAGTTTGGATCCGACGAGTCGTCGTCTCTCTGAAATATCCGACGAGAAATCGGTCGCTACGCGACCTCCTCGCCTGCGAAGCTTCGGAAATACTCGAATAAATTCGAGATTTCTCTCAGCTTCTTGGCGAGACGAACTACGTTCTCGTCTCGTCGGAATAAGGATAAAAAAAGAGCCCCTGCGGGGCACGTTTTTATCCTTATGGCGGATCCGACGAGACTCGAACTCGCGACCTCTGCCGTGACAGGGCAGCGCTCTAACCAACTGAGCTACGAATCCACTACAGAGAGGATTATATATGATTTTGGGAGATTTTGCAAGTAGCAAGTCGTATGTTATAATGGTTATAATATGAAAGAAATTGGACGGGGGTTTGTGAAGATTTTTAAGGAGGAGAAGACGTTGCTACTCTTGATGGTGGCAACGCTAGTGGCGGGGATTTTCTTAGGGTTACATACGCTGTTTAATCTAAAGACAAACGTGCCATCGATGTATGTGGGATATTCGGACATCGGAGAGTTTTCGGGCGGGGATTTCTTGAGTTTATGGAACTCGGGCGGATACCGGACGGGGAACTTGGGGGAGATGATGGTGTTTCCGCTGCTGGGGCTTCTGATCGGAGTGTTGCACAACTTTTTTGCGATTCAGGTGTTTAACCGGAGGGGGAAGGGGTATGCACAGATATTCTTACTACTCTCGTTGATTGTGCTGGTGGGGGCGTTCTTAGTCTTGATGAGGCTACTCGGAGAGATTTAGGAGGACGCGAGGATGTCGAAGCGGAGCTTGGAGATACCTTTAGGGAAGCGAACGCGCAAATATCGTTTTTTGGAGATGTTGCCGGGGTTGGTGAGCTATGGCGGGGTAATCCTGCTGTTTTTGCTGTCGTATTTTAGCCCGATTCTTGGGGCGATCTATCTGTTATTTATTATTTCTACGACTTTGGTGAAAGCGGTGGGGGTAGCGTATAGAACTTGGGACGGGTATCAGACGGTGACGGCGGCAGAAAAAGTAGACTGGGAAGGGAGATGCGCGGATTTGGAGGCGCCGCACGAGGCGTATGAGCGGCTGCACAACAAAAATAAGTCGGAATATAAGTTTAGTGAACATATCTGGAACTTAAAAAAGATTTCTTCGGATAGTGAGGCAAAATATCGCTATTTAAAACCGAGCGAAGTTTATCAGGCGGTGATTATGGTGGCCTATAACGAGGGGATAGAGACGATGAAGCCGAGTATCGAGGCGGTGGCGCAGACGAGCTGGCCAAACGAACGGATAATTTTTGTACTCGGATATGAGGAGAGGGGCGGGGAAGAAATAGAAGAAACCGCGAAAGAGTTAAAAAATTTGTTCAAGGACACGTTTAAGGACTTTATTATTGTTAAACACCCAGACGGGATAAAAGGCGAGATAAAGGGGAAGGGGCCGAACCTCGCCTATGCGGGAGAGGCGCTGAGCCGGTATGTGGCGCAGAAGCACATTAAACGCGAGCGAGTAATTATCACTTCGATTGATAGCGACAACCGAATGCACGAGAAGTATTTGGACAACGTGGCATATGAGTTTTGTGTGCGGGACGGAGAAGCGCGACAGAGAAGAAGCTATCAGCCGGTTTGTTTGTTTACGAACAACATTTGGGACGTGCCGGCGCCGATGAGGGTGATTGCAGTGAGTAACTCATTCTTTAACGTGATACAGACGATGCGGCCGCACATGGTTTGGAACTTTGCGAGCCACTCGCAACCACTGGTGGCGATTGAGGATATGGGGTATTGGTCGAGAAGGACGATTGTGGAAGACGGACATCAATACTGGCGAAGCTATTTCTTCTTTAAGGGAGATTATGATACGGTGCCGATTAGAGTGCCGATTTATCAAGACGCGGTGATGGACGAGACGACGCGCAAGACCTTGAAAGCGCAGTTTGTGCAGCTGAGACGGTGGGCGTATGGGGCGAGCGACATCGCGTATGTGGGGAATTTGTTATTCGATAAAAAGAGGGAAGTGCCGTTTGTAAAGACGTTTAGGAAGTTTATGCGCTTGTTCGACTCGCATATTACGCGGACGATGATTGCGCCGATTGTGGCGTTTGGGGGGTGGGTGCCGATGATTATGAACTTGAGCGCGCGAGGAATGACAGTGTTTAACCTGCCGAGTGTGGTGTCGGTAGTGCAGACAGTGGCGATGGTGGGGATTTTGGTGACGATTTTGTTTAGCCTAAAGATGCTCCCGCCGAGACCGGCGAGATACAAGAAGTCGAAGATGATTGTGATGGTGCTTCAGTGGGTGTTGGCGCCGATTATTGCGCTGGTTTATTCTTCTGGGTCAGCGTATTATGCGCAGACGAGGTTGCTCCTAGGGAAGTATATGGAAAATTTTGACGTAACGAGGAAAATCGTGAAAAAATAGCGAGCTTCTGCGTCAGCAGATGTGTTGCTCGCTCTCCGTACTTTAAGTACGGTTCGCTCCGCTACTCCTGCTTCCTTGAATCTCATCTATTTTTTCTACGATTTCTGTGCTATTATTTTTTTATGAAATTGAGTAAAACTTTTGTAAAAACTTTAAGGGAGGCGCCAAAGGACGAGAGCGCGAAGAATGCGCAGCTTTTGATTCGGGCGGGATATATTCATAAAGAGATGGCGGGGGTGTATAGCTTTTTGCCGCTAGGGTTGAGGACACTAGAAAAGATTAAGACGATTATCCGCGAGGAGTTGAATAAGTTAGGCGCGGAAGAAGTGCAGCTGACAGTGTTGCAGAATCCGGAGCCGTGGAAGAAGACGGACAGATGGGATGCGGAGAAGATGGACGTGTGGTTTAAGACGGAGCTGGCGGCGGGGGGCGAGCTGGGACTGGGGCCGACGCACGAAGAACCGCTAGTAAACTTGATGCGAGATTATGTGTCGAGCTATCGAGACTTGCCGAGGCTGGTATACCAAATTCAGACGAAGTTTAGGAACGAGCTGAGGGCGAAGAGCGGGATTTTGAGGACGCGCGAGTTTTTGATGAAAGACCTGTATAGCTTTGCGCCGGACGAAGAAACGCATAAGAAGATTTATGCGGACGTGGAGAAGGCGTATGCGCGAATTTATGACCGTTTGGGGATTGGGGCGGATACTTATGAAACGTTTGCGAGCGGGGGAGTGTTCTCGAAGTATTCGCATGAATACCAGACATTTTTGCTGGTGGGGGAGGATACGGTGTATTATAACGACGATAAGTCGGTGGTGTTGAACAAGGAAGTGTTTAAGGACGAGGTGTTGAAGGATTTAGATGTGAAGGCGGAAGAGCTGAAGGAAACGACGGCGGCGGAAGTGGGGAACATCTTTACGCTGAAATATAAATATAGCGAGCCGCTGGGGCTAAAATATACCGCGAAGGAAGGGGAACAAAAGACGGTGTTTATGGGCTGCTACGGGATTGGGGTGAGCCGAGTGTTGGGCGTGATTGTGGAAAAATTCGCGGACGAGAAGGGGCTGGTTTTGCCTGAGGCGGTGGCGCCGTATAAGTATTATTTGGTGGCGATGGGCGAGAAGGGCTTAGAGAAGGCAGAGGAGATTTATGAACAGAATTTAGCGAAGGACGAGATGATTTTAGACGATAGAGACGTGCGATTTGGGGAGAAGATGAAAGATTCAGAATTGCTGGGGATTCCGGTGAGAGTGGTGATTTCTGACCGGACGCTGGAGACGGGAGAAGTGGAGATTACGGAGCGGGCAACGGGGAAAGCCTACAGAGAATCTATTGACAAATTTGTGGCGAGTTTATAAACTTTATAAAGTTATTGATGAAAAAAGTTTATGCTTTCTAAGGAGGGCTATGAAAAAGAGTATTGATTTGACTAAAGAGGGGCGGGAAGAGCTGCAAAAAGAGCTAAAAGACCGGATTGCGGAACGGGAGGTAATTAAAGATAAGATTGCGACGGCGCGGGCGTTTGGCGATTTGTCAGAGAACGAAGATTATTCGGCGGCGCGAAGCGAGCAGAAGCTCAACGAGAGCCGGATTGCGGAGATTGAAGAGATTTTAAAGAACGCGAGGCTGATTGCGAACCGAGGGCACGAGAAAGTAGTGATGGGGGCGAAGGTAACAGTGGAAGTGGCGGGGAAGAAATATACTTATGCGATTGTGGGGCCGGTGGAGGCGAATCCGCTAGAGGGCAGGATTTCTGATCAGTCGCCGATTGGGAAGGCGATGTTGGGGAAAAGGGCGGGAGATTCGTACGTTTTGCCGAATGGGAATACGGGCAAGATTGTTTCCGTGGAATAATAAAATTCGTATTTTGACGAACTTCTGCGTCAGAATCTCCGATACTTGTCACGCGTCCCAAGGGGCGATCAGTCGACGTATCTTAAATACGTCTCCTTCCGTTTCTCGATTCTTCCTTGAATTTCATTCAAAATACTAGAATTTTAAGTTATAATGGTTATGTATATGGATAGGAATCAGAAGATTTATCGGGCGAGTGTTGCGGGGATTTTGTTGAATTTGGCTTTGGCGGGAGCGAAGACGGCGGTGGGAGTGTTGGCTGGCTCGGTGGCGGTGTTGACGGACGCGATAAATAATTTGACTGACACGCTTTCGGCGGTGGTGACGCTGGTGGGGACGAAATGGGCGCAGAAAAAGCCAGACCACAAACATCCGCACGGGCACGGGCGGATTGAGTATGTAACGGCGACTATTGTAGGGCTGATTATTTTGGCGATGGGGATAGGAGCGGTGACGGAGAGTGTGCCGTTGATTTTGGAGCCGAAGCTGGCGCAGTATTCGCTAGGGAGCTTGATAGTGATTGTGACGGCGATTGTGGCGAAGCTGGCCTTTGGGGGATATTTGAAGACAGTGGGGAAGGAGACGAGATCGCGGAGTTTGGCGGCGACGGGGACGGATGCGCTGTTTGATGCGGCGTTGTCGTTTGGGACGTTGGTTGGGGCGGGGGTGAGTTTGGTGTTTGGGGTGTCGATTGATGGGTGGATTGGGGTGGTGATTGCGGCGTTTATTATCAGAAGCGCAGTGGAGATTATTACGGAGGGGATGGAAGATATTATTGGGAAGCGAGTGGACGAGAAGTTGGCGCGGAAGATTCGGGAGAGGATTTTAGAGTTTCCGGGGGTGACGGGGGTGAAGCGGCTGACTTTGCATGACTACGGGCCGACAGAGATGATTGGAGCGGTGAAGATAGAGGTGAGAGAAGGAATGAGACTGTGGGAGTTTAGAGAGCTGGCGGGGGAGATTGAGCGAGAGCTGAAGGAAGAGTTTGAGATTAAGCTGATTGTGGGGATTGTATAAAAAGCCCCGCCGAGGGGGCGGGGAAGGGGGTTAATCTGTATCGGAAAAATCGCTAGAGGTTTTAAACCGGAGATCGCAGAACTGAGCGGCGAAGCCGGTGCCGGTGGCACAGGCGGTTAAGATGGGCACTAGGCACTTGGCTCGATCGTAGGGAGCGAAAGCGGCACAGAACTGGGCCTTGATCTTACGGGAGCTAGTGTTGTTGCTGGCGTTGCTGATGACGAGCTGCTGGAGCGACTCGAGTGAGGTGAGAGCGGTGCTGACGCTGTGGAATTCAGTGCGATAACGAATATAGTCTTCGATATGTTCCAGCTCTTTTATGAGGACACCAGGGTTGGCTTTGTCGCCAAAGTAGTGCTTCACGAGGCAGTCGGAGTCGTTGTACTCAAACTGAAGGTATTTTTCGAACGTATTCTTCAGCTGCTTGATTTGGCCAAGAGTTACCTCTTCGTGGTCGATGTTGGGATCGAGATTGCTATAGACGTTTGCGAAATAGCTGAGGACTTTCTCGTGGATTTTAGGGGAGATTTTCATGAGATAGGCTCCTTTCGAAACAGATTGATAAGGTACTGCCTTTATTTTATCACAAAATGCTTATTTTGTCAATAAACAACAGGGTCGGGGCAGGTTTTGGAGTTTCTACGGCAGGGGAAGGTGTGGTATAATTTGATTATGAAAATCTTTTTGGCGCGGCACGGACAGACGGATTGGAATCTGAACAATAAGATACAGGGGTGGACGGACGTGCCGCTGAACAAGCTGGGGCTGGAGCAGGCGGCGCGACTAGGGGAAGAGCTAAAGGGGGTGGAGTTTGGCCAAGTTTATTCGTCGCCGCTGAGACGGGCGACAGAGACGGCGGAAGTGGCGCTAGAGACCGCTAGGGCGTTTAGGGGAGAAATTGAGCTGATGGACGAGCTGAAGGAGCGGGGGTTTGGCGAGTTTGAGGGGAGGGCGGGAGAGACGTATGACGCGAGAAAGTATTGGGATCTGGGGCTAAACTCGAGCGAGGGAGGGGTGGAGCCGATAAAAGCGCTGTTTGAGCGGCTGGAGAGGGCGAAGGCGCGGATTTTGAGCGAAAATGAGGCGGGGGCGACGGTATTGGTAGTGGCGCATGGAGCGAGCTTGAAGGCGCTATATTATAGTTTGGTGGGATATGAGGCAGGGAAGACGAACTTTAGAGAGTTTCACTTGGAGAACGGCGAGGTGAAGGCGGTGGAAATATGAGTGAGACAGTGATAATTTTACACAACATTCGGTCGTGTTTGAACGTAGGGGCGATTTTGAGGACGGCGGAAGGGTTTGGGGTGAGCCGAGTGGTGTTTTCCGGCTATACGCCGAGATATGAGGACGAGCGAGAGCTGCCGCATCTGAGAGAAAAGTTGAACCATCAAATTGAGAAGACGGCGTTAGGGGCGGAGAAGTATGTAACACGAGAAGTCTCGGAAGATATTAGAGAAACTTTGACAGAGCTGAAGCGGGAAGGATATGTGATAGTAGGGCTAGAAAACAATCTTTCTGATGAGCGGAAGATGGAGGCGACGCTTGAGAACATGCCGAGGCTGAGAGAGAAGCTAGGAGGGAGAAAAGTAGCGTTAATTTTAGGGGAGGAAGTGCATGGGATTCCGGCCGAGCTATATGATTTGATCGAAGTGTTTTTGGAGATCCCGATGGAGGGAAAAAAAGAGTCGTTTAACGTGTCGGTAGCAACAGGGGTAGGGTTGTTTTTCCTAAATGAAGTTTGTGGTAAAATATAAAAAAGGAGACTTTATGACAGAAGAAAATAAAGTAAAAAACGGAAAAACGGTGGCGATTATAGTTTTGGCAATTGTGGCGGGGCTGGAGGCGATTGCGATTGCAATTCTTGGGGCGGTGTTGGCAGTGAACCTGGCCGAGGGATATTATTATACGCCGAATTGTTACTATCATGAGCCGATTGATTGGGGAGTTTATCCGAAAGAGCCGCAATTTGGGGTGATGGATGAGGCGGAGACGGAAGAGTTAGAGAACACCGCAGAATAGTTTATGACGCGAGAACTAAAAATACACGGAGTGTATCGGCATTTTAAGGGGAAGTATTATATTGTGGAGGATGTGGCGACACATTCGGAGGATTTGACGGAATATGTGGTGTATCGGCAGCTGTACGATGAGGGGAAGCTATATATCCGGCCGCGAGAGATGTTTTTGAGCGAGGTAGACCATGAGAAGTATCCGGAGGTGAGGCAGAAGTGGAGATTTGAGGAAGTTGAAGAGGTGGGGGAATAAATGTGATATAATGGGAGAAGCGGATCGTTAGCTCAGTTGGCTAGAGCACCTCGTTTACACCGAGGGGGTCGAGAGTTCGAGTCTCCCACGATCCACCA
>CAYUIH010000017.1:0-9520 GCA_964444775.1 uncultured Candidatus Saccharibacteria bacterium | reverse complement strand
CGGCCAGGTTGATGCGTCCTATGTCATCCGCACCTGTACGGCGATCGGCTATGACGCTGTGGAATTCCTGATTTCCACCAATCCGGGCGAGGCATTAAGGCCGCTGGCCAAAGTGGCTTCCGGCGGCGAGCTTTCCAGAATCATGCTGGCCATTAAGACGCTGCTTGCGGAAAACGACGAAACGGAGACACTGATTTTCGACGAAATAGACGCCGGCATCAGCGGCCGGACCGCCCAGATGGTTTCCGAGAAAATGGCTATCGAGTTGCTTAAAGACCACGATGCTTATTATGTCAAAATGGCCATCGCCTGGCTGCTCGCCGAAGCTCTCATTAAATTCCCCGACGACACGCTCGCTTTTCTCGCTCAAACTTCTCTCCCCAAATGGACATTCAATAAGGCCATCTCTAAGGCTTGCGATTCTCGCCGTCTCAGCCCTGCCTTTAAAGATTCGCTTCGCGCTCTCCGCAAATAATCCCAGTATGGTATAATTATCTCATGGAAAACAACTCATCAAAACTCGACAAAATTGTCAGCTCCCTCGCTCTTTTGGGCGTTGGCGTCTGTCTCGTAGTATGGGCAGACGAAGTCACCGAATGGATTGCTATCCTCCTCGGCGTACTTGCGCTCATCTACTCACTCGTTACTTTTATCAAATTTGTCTCTGGCGGACCGAAGCTCCGCACCACGCTTAGCTTGTTTTGTATTATTCTTAGCTTTGCCGCTGGTCTGCTCCTCGTCTCCCGTGCTAGCTTCGTCAAAGAAGCCATCTCTTTCATCATCGGCGTCTATATTATTCTCACTTCCGCCGTCCAGCTGCTAAACCTCTCTGATCTCCGCCGTCTCGTTGGCGCCCCAGTCGGCACCTATGCTTGGTCTATCGTCGGCATCATCGTCGGTATCCTCTGTATCTCTGGCCAGTTTATTATCCCTAACGCCCTCGCCCAGCTAACCGGCGCCGTGATGATTGTCTATGCCCTGGTCTATCTCGCCGCCTTCTTCACCAATCAACGCGTCGAGAAAGAGTCCAAAAACAAGACCCCGAAAATTCGCGAAGGAGAAATTATCGAAGAAACTAAATCCAAGAAAGCTAAAAAATAAGGAGTTATATGAAAAATCCCCGTTTAATTCTCATTACCAACCCAGGCTCGTCCTCCCGTAAATACGCCCTCTACCGCGAAGACGAACTTTTATGTTCTCTTCACTTTGAGTTCGAAGGCAAAAAGGTCGTCTGCACCCTCAAGCGTACTGACGGCACCAAGAAAAAACTCCCCGAGACCTATCGCGATCTTTCGGAGACTGTCGGCGCGCTCAATAAAATCCTCACCGACGAAGGTTATCTCGGCGGCGTCTCCAAAATCGACGCTATCCTCGCTCGCACCGCCGCTCCTGGCGAGTTCTTCTCTCACGACCATCTAGTTGATAAATCCGTTCTCAAAGAACTCGATGCCGCCAAGAAAAAGGCTCCGCTCCATATCCCCACTGTCGCCGGCGAAATTGAGCAATTCGTCAAAGATTTTGAGGGTACACCAATTATCACCATTTCCGACTCCGGCTTCCATAACGACCGCCCAGATTTAATGCGCTACTATGCCTTCGACACCGACCTCGCAGACAAGTTCGATATCAAACGCTGGGGTTTCCACGGTCTTTCTATGGGTTCAATCAAGTCCTTCATGGAACGCGAGGGGATTCTCCCGGAAAAACTCATTGTCTGCCACCTCGGCTCCGGTTCTTCTTTAACCGCCATCTTCCAGGGTAAGTCGCTCGATACAACCATGGGTTACACTCCGCTCGAGGGCCTCTGTATGTCCACCCGCTCCGGCTCGATGGATCCTGCTGCTGCCCTCGCCCTTAAGCGCCATCTCAAGATTAAGGACGACGAAGAGTTTGAGAAATATCTCAACAAACAGTGCGGCCTCCTCGGCCTCTCCGGCCAAACTGACGATATGCGCGAGATTATTCGCCTCCGCGACGAAGGCGACGAAAAAGGCACCTTCGCCCACGCTATGTATGTATATCGTGTCCAGTCCGAGATTGGCCGCCTCGCTGCCTCTCTCGGTGGCGTCGACGCTATCGTATTCACCGCTACCATCGGCGAGCGCTCCGCTGAGATTCGCAAATGTATCTCTCAAAAACTCGGTTATCTCGGCTTTGAACTCGATGCCGAGAAAAACGAGGGCGAGCTAGAAAATCGCTGCGAAAACATCGCCGCCGCCAGCTCTAAGCCGATTTACGTTATCCGCACCGACGAATTTGAAGAAATGATTCGCCGCGCCAAGGTTATTCTCGATGGTTGCTCCTGCGGCTGTGGAGACAAATGCGGCTGCGACGCTTCCTGTGACTGCGGTTGCCAAAAATAGTATGGAACAGCCCCAGGTCACTCCAGCCGAAACTCAGGAGTTGTTAAAACTCGCCCAATCTCTCCTCGACAATCGCGTCGAGGGGGATTTTGTCGAGCTTGGCTGTTATAAGGGCGACACCTCGATTTTACTTCAAAAACTGCTTAAAGATTCTGGCGCGCTAGGCACTCGTCAGCTTTGGCTCTACGATTCTTTCGCCGGTCTTCCAGAGAAAACGCCCGAAGATGCTTCTTCTGCCGGCGACGCTTTTCGCGGCGGGGAGCTTTTTGTCACTAAGCGCGAAGTAGTCGCAAAGTTCAAAAAGGCTAATCTTCCGCTCCCGGTCATCAAAAAAGCTTTTTTCGGCGACCTCAGCCCGGCCGAAGATTTGCCGCCCGCCATCGCCTTTGCCTTTCTCGACGGCGATTTATATTCTTCTATTAAAACTTCTTTCAACCTTGTTTTGCCAAAGCTCTCTCCACAGGGAATTATCGTTGTCCACGATTATAACAATCCCGAACTCCCCGGCGCCTCCAAAGCCGTCGACGAATTTCTCCGTGCCCATCCGGACTTTAAACTCGCCCACCGCCACACCCTCGCGATTCTCGCCCGCTAGTTTTTCTTTAAGTGATATGCCTTAAAGTTCCCCACTTCTTTTGTCTCGGCCACGACATATCCTTGGAACACTTCTTGAGAAAAGTTCACCTTTTCATCCTTTGGCGCCATATACCAAAACGAATCTTCGCCGCTCGCAAAATCCATCACCGACTGCACCGGGTTCACCGCTGTCGCATACGCCACCGCTTGGTAAAACAAATCTTTCGACGCTGTTACAATCGTCTCGCTGTTATCCTCGGCAGTTTGGGAAATTTGCGCCACCATATCCTTCGGGTCAGTTCGCATATTATAAAGCCCCAGCGCGTTCAACCCCACCATCACCAGTACCGCCACGATCAAAAGCACCACCGCTTTCTTCACTAGCCTAAATATCGCCAGCAAAATCAGCGCCGCCCCCGCCAGCAAAATCAGCTTTACCACCGGCACCGGCAACCCCCAATCATATGCCCACTTCGCCATAAATACGCTCGTCCCCGACGACAAATAGGGAAGTGCTAGCAGAATAATCGCCCCCACAAGTACAAAATATAAAATCTTCTTCATACAACTTAAGTTTACCACCTCTTGAGGATTTTGTCGATATATGGTAAACTATAGGAGATCTGGGTGTGGCGCAGTTGGTAGCGCGCAGCGTTCGGGACGCTGAGGTCGTCAGTTCAAGTCTGATCACCCAGACCAAACATATTACACCATAAAACCAGAAAAAGTCAAATGCCTCCACGAGAGGTATTTTTGCGTCCAAAATCCCCTAAATCTATGCTACAATAGACTCAAATGTTTTTAGACAGTGAAGTTAGTGGAGTTGATGAGAAGCGTAAATCCCTCGAGGCAGATTTTTCTGAGCTTCTCTCCGGCCTCACTCTCGACTATCTTCAAGAAACCAAAAAACATCTTTCTTCTCTCGAGACCGAACTAAAAAACATCAAAAAGTTCGACGCCTTCGGCAATGAAATCACCCCCGAAGGAAAGGACGAAGAAGTTTGGGATTATTTCGCCGAGAAAAATCTCTGGGAAAACATTTTCAATAAAAAATATAAAGTTAAGCAAGCCCGGTATCTCGACCGTCTAGAAAACTTCCTTTCCGACACCATAGAAAATCCCGAACGCCATATTGAGCTTTTTGGCCGCGGTCTCGTCTGGCGCTATTACGTCAAATCGTTCAAGGCTAAAGACGGCGAATCTAGCCAAAAGTTCACCTTCGAATATCTTAAGACCGACGATCCGCTCGACCCTCTCTCCCGCACGCTTAAAACTTTTTATCACTCACTCAAAGGATAATTCTATGACCAGCCTCATCAAAAAATCCATCGCCGCCGCCCTTCTTATCGCCCTCGGCAACTTCGCCCTGCTTAAACTCGGCTCCCCCATCGGCCCAGTTATCTTCGCCTTCGGCCTGCTCGGCGTCTGTTATCTCGGGCTTAACCTCTTCACCGGCAAATGTGGCTTTCTCTTCGAGGACAAGCTCGACCCGCTAGATTTAATTATCATTTTGCTCGTCAATCTTATCGCCGGTTGGCTTATCGGGCTGTTCTTCCGTCTCACCGACCCGGCGCTTGTCGAGCCAGCTCTCGCCAAGGTCGCCAGCTGGGACTTTTCGCTCGCCTTTTTCTGCAAATCCCTCCTCTGTGGCGTTATCATGTATCTCGCGGTTAAAATGTATAAAAAAGGCACGCCCCTCGGCGTCCTCTTCGGCGTTCCGCTCTTTATCTTTTGCGGGTTCCAACACTGTATTGCCAACGTTATTACCCTCGGCGTCGCCGCGGCTCTCTCTTGGTCGCTCGTCCTCGCCGTTCTTGGTAACTTCCTCGGTGCCCTCCTCGCCAGCTTTCTTTGTGAATCTAAAGCTAAAAAATAATCCGCCCGAAGGCGAATTATTTAGCGACCGTCTTTATGGCGGAGATGCTTACGCTTGTCGCTGTGTTTGTGGTTATTATTGCGATTGAGTTTTGCAATCACTTTATCGATTTTCTTACGCATACCCGAAATTATATCACAGAATCCAAAATTTGCAAAATGCTCGCATTAAACAACTTATGATATAATAATATATATGGACGAATCCGAGCTTCAGAGAAAGCGCCGCGACAGCGAAGAACAGGCGACAGAAAATCGCGCCCGGATTCTTGGGCTGCCTTATCTGGACACGCGTGATTTTGAAGATACTATCCCTCTTGTTCATGGTCTTCTTGACATCGAGGAAATGCACAAAAACCACATCCTCCCTCTCCAGGAAGGTGGCGGCGAGGCCCATTATCAATTTATGATTACTAGTCAGACCCCTCGTTCTCTCCTCTTCCAGCTTCGCGACGATTACGAAAAAGAAGGCGAAAAAACCGATTTCTTTCTTATCTCCGGCTCGGCCTTTCGCGTCTTGATGCTCCGCTATGATCCCCCGCGCGAAGCCGTTTACGACGACATCAAAATCGCCGGCGAGGGCGACTCTGAGACCATCACTAAAGTTTCCGATACTTTAAACTCCGTCGAATCTAGCAAAGTCTTCGATTTTCTCCTCAGCCAAGCCGACAAGCTCGGCGCTTCCGACATCCATATAGAAAACTTAAAGTCAGAAATCCGCGTGCGTATGCGCGTCGATGGTCTCCTCCATCCCGTTGCCAATCTCGACAAAGACCGTTATCGTGTTATCATGGGCGAGCTTTCTTCTCGTGCCAACGTTTCCGCCGCCTCTAACAAGCCCCAATCTGGCCATATGCAAATGGAAATTCATCGTAAGGGCGCCACGCACACTCTAAACGTTCGCGTCGAGACTGTCCCCACTATGTACGGCCAAGACGCCGTGCTCCGCCTCTTTAACTTTGACGAATCCCTGCTTAACCTCGACTTGCTCGGCCTTTCTGAGTCGGAACTTTTAGAGTTGCAAGATGTCATTTCCCATCCTCGCGGCCTTGTCCTTATGGTCGGCCCCACCGGCTCCGGCAAGTCAACCACTCTCTATTCCATGCTTAACGCCCTCAATACGACGGACAGAAAAATCATCACCCTCGAAGATCCGATTGAATACGGCCTTACCGGCATCTCCCAAATCCCCATCAAAACCGGCGACGGCGGTTCCTTCGCCGAAGGTTTGCGCAGTGTCCTCCGTCTCGACCCAGACGTGGTCATGGTTGGCGAGATTCGCGACGCCGACACAGCCAAGACCGCCATCCAAGCTTCTATCACCGGCCATCTCGTTCTCTCCTCCTTCCACGCTGATTCTTCCGCTTCCGCCTTTTCCCGCATGATTGATTTAATTGGCACCAACCCTATCTTTTCCAACTCTATCCGCCTCGTCGTTGCCCAGCGCCTCGTTCGTCGCCTCACCGACAAAAAGGAATCTTACGACCCAGACGAGTCGATAAAACACTACATCAAGAAAACCCTAGCCGGCGTTGACGGCTTTAACCCCGACGACATCAAGCTCTTCCGCCCCGTCCCCGACGACGCGCATCCTTTCGGCTTTTCTGGCCGCGCCGTAATTATGGAACAACTCGTTGTCTCTGAAGAAATCTCCGCCTTTCTCCGTGGCGACGTTGCTACTGCCGACGCTAAGGCTATCGAGCGCGCTGCTAAAGAAAATGGCATGTTGACCCTCGAACAAAAGGGCCTTCTTCTCGCCCTTCAAGGCGTAACTACCCTCGACGAAGTTTCGCGGGTGGTGTAATATATACGTATGACTAAAGACCATTCTATTGTTGCCGACTACAACGGCTATGACTACAAGAAGATTTTTTGGGAAGACGGCGGCCGCGACTACGAAGATCTCGCCGATCGCATGGCTATCCGCAAACTCCTCCCCGCCTCTATGGACGATTTTGTCGACATCGCCGGTGGCTATGGCCGCCTCGCCGACGAATATCTCGGTCGCGCTAAATCCGCCACTATCTTCGACTACTCCAAAACCGAGCTCGCCGACGCTAAAAAGACCTATGGCGACCGCATCAAAACCAAAGCCGGCGATATTTACGCCCTCCCGTTCAAAGACGCCAGCTTCGACGGCCTTATGATGGTTCGCGCCACCCACCATTTTAAAGATATGCCAAAGGTCGTCTCTGAGCTTTATCGTGTCTTGAAACCCGGCGGTGTCGCCGTTATCGAAGTTGCCAACAAAAAGACCTTGCCCAAGATGTTCCGCTACTGGTTCAAAAAGTCCCAGGTTAACCCGTTTGACCTTCAGCCGTCCAAACTCGACGATCTCACCATGTACAACTACCATCCCAAATACATCGAGAATCTCTTCAAGAAACAAGGCTTTAAGATTCTCAAGGTTCTTTCCGTTTCCAACTTCCGCTCTAGAA
The DNA here is from genome assembly GCA_964444775.1 of uncultured Candidatus Saccharibacteria bacterium. Taxonomy (GTDB): domain Bacteria; phylum Patescibacteriota; class Saccharimonadia; order Saccharimonadales; family Saccharimonadaceae; genus Nanosyncoccus. The sequence goes on along the minus strand of CAYUIH010000017.1, from coordinate 2,268 downwards.
AGCTCAAAAAACTTTTCGGCACCAAGGCCCTCGCTAAGCTAGAAAACGTCGCTCAGCCCACTCTCGCCCCTATCCGCTTCGCCCCGTCTATCTATTACAAGCTAGAAAAGCCCGCCGACTAACATGGTCATTGGCCTTTTCGACTCTGGCACTGGCGGTAAAACCGTCGAGGCAGAAATTAAGAAGCTCCTCCCCACCGCCCGAATAATTTATCTTGCCGACACGGTCAATTTCCCCTACGGCGACAAATCCCCCGCCGAGCTTAAGAACATCTGCCGTGCCAACGTCCAATCCCTCCTCGCTCAGGGCGCTAACCTTATCGTTATCGCCTGCAACACCGCCACCGCCGCCACAATCGACTATCTCCGTGCCGAGTTTTCCAGCCTCCCCATCGTCGGCACCGAGCCAGCCATCAAACAAGCTTGCCAGTCTAGTTCACCCGACGCCCAAATTCTCCTCCTCGCCACCACTTCCACCGCTCGCTCCTCCCGCACTCGGGAGCTTATCCAAAGCTACAAACTCCCCGCCCAAACCGTCACTGTCCAGGCTTGTCCCGGCCTCGCCGACGCCATCGAAGCTCAAGATGTGGCCAAAATAGATGCTATTCTTTCCGCGCTCAATAACCCCCCAAAACAGATAGAAACCGTCGTTTTGGGCTGCACCCACTATCCTCTGATTCACCAAGAAATCCAGGCCTATTTTCCGGGCGCTCGGCTCATTGACGGCAGCCCTGGCGTTGCCCGCGAAGTCGCTCGCCTCGCCAAAACTCTTAAATTATAGTATAATAAAAGCATTCGAGCGAAAGTCCCAAACGAGTTTGAGACTTTCCGAGAATGCGCATTATTTTATCGTGTTTAACGATATAATAAAGATACGGGGTCGTCGTTCAACGGATAGGACATATCCCCTCTAAGGATACAATGGCGGTTCGATTCTGCCCGACCCTACCAAATTATTTATGCCCGAGCGTGAAAGAAAACTACCCAAAATTCTCTTTATTCTTAGTTTTCCCGTCGCTCTCTTTCTGTCTATTATTTTCACCCCTATTTTTTACAACCATGTCGCCCCGCCCCCTTCCGACGCCACTCCGCCCGTCATTGAGCTAAAAGGGAACGACCCGCTTAACCTCTATGTCGGCGACCCTTTTGAAGACCCCGGCGCCTCCGCCACCGACGATTGTTCTCCGGTTACTGTTTGGTGCGAAGGCGAGGTTGACACTTCTGCCGAAGGCACTTATACTCTTACCTATTTCTCCGTCGACGCCGCGGAAAACGCCGCTTCCGTCACGCGCACTGTCAACGTCCGCCCCGCCCCTATCGGCACAGTTTATCTCACCTTCGACGACGGCCCCGGCCCCTATACCGCCCGCCTCCTCGACGTCCTCCAAAAATACGGCGCTAAGGTCACTTTCTTTGTCACCGGCGCCGGTGACGACGACCTTATCCGTCGCGAACACGCCGAAGGTCACACCGTCGCCCTCCACACCTTCTCTCATAATTACGCCTACGTCTATTCTTCTCCCACTGCCTACTTTGCTGACCTCGCCCAAATCCAAGAGCGGGTTAAAAATCTCACCGGCGAGACCGTCATGCTCATTCGTTTTCCCGGCGGGAGTTCTAACGCCGTCTCTAAGTCTTATGATGGGAGCACTCATATCATGTCCTATCTCGCCCATGAGGTCGAAGCTCGCGGCTTCACCTATTTCGACTGGAACGTCTCCTCTGGCGATGCTGGCGGCGCCAAAACCGCCGACGATGTTTTTAACAACGTCACCTCCCGCCTCACCGGCCCCGGCCCCTATGTCGTCCTCCAACACGACATCAAAGATTTCTCCGTCGACGCCGTCGAGCGTATTCTCCAATACGGCCTAGATCACGGCTACGTTTTTAAAGCTCTCGACACCTCCTCTTACCCCGCCCATCACGGCATCAACAATTAAAAACCGCCCCTGTTGGGACGGTTCTTTGGTTGGGGTTAGGGTTTCGGCGGGTCGAAATCAAGGTAAAGATATTTCACCACGTCCGCAAACTCTGCCATGGCCGAAAAAGCGGCGAGAATCCTTGCCGGCTCACCCTTGAGTGTAATGCTCGCCGTGGCGGTTTTACCGGACTCGGATTCAACCGTCTGAGACTCATCTGCCGGATTCACCTCGGCCGCCTCCGTCTCGGCTTTCCGAGATTCGACCGCCGGGCTCGGCTCTTCGTCGAGCAACCAGCCGCCACCAGTTTCGGTCTCGGCCGGTTCTGCCTTCCGGGGCTTTCTTCCTCG
>CAYUIH010000016.1:0-9536 GCA_964444775.1 uncultured Candidatus Saccharibacteria bacterium | reverse complement strand
ACCTCTTCCTTGGCAAGGAAGCGCTCTAAACAACTGAGCTACATTCGCACGTTGTGGGTTTATTATAGCAAAGTTTGGGCGTGAGTTCAAGAGAAATTGAGTGTGTATTATAGATAATCCACACGATCTTGATTTGCCATTTTGGCAGCAACATTTGCGTTGGCATTAATATTGGTAAATTGCTTGCTGAATCTTGCCTTGACATTTGCAACAGCTGTAGCATGGTTGGGATCTGTAGGATCTTCCCATTGGGCGCGTGTGCTGCGGCTCGCTCCGCTCGTATCAGACAAAGCGATGCGCGTAGAATTAAACATGGTAGCGGCGCCTTCGTCAGTAATTTGATCGACAATTTGTTGTTGCAATGTGGCGTTTCCTTTTGTGGCGCGAGAAAGGAAATCATTATATTCGTCGGCTTGGTCGGCGGCGGTAAGACTTGTGGCCGCCTTGGCCATCATTTTCGCGTTTAGATTAGCAAAGCGATTGCTATGATTTGCCATAAACTTATAGACATCTTTGTCTAGGCCAGATATAGCCGTTTCGCCCTTGGAATTGAGGGCACTTGCAAGCCCGCCAGAATCGACAAATTGTTTGAAGCCACCAGTACCGCCATTGGCTGCCCATTTGGTATATTCTTTCATGAAAGTATCACCCGAGGCTCCCATTTCGCGTTCAAGGTCGGTACGAATTTGCGAGTTTTCCATAGCGTTTGAATTGTTATAAAGCGCATTGAGAGCTTCTTCTTTGCCGCCTTTGGCTAAAAGTTCACGGAAAGCGGCGGCGGTGCGCTGGCGGTCGCCTCGATTGAGCGCGTCTTGAAACTCACGTTCCATCGCGCCTTTATCATAGTTTTTGTACAAATCTTGATAACGTCTGGTGGAGGCGGCGGAGATGTTTTGGTCTTCGCGATAGACGGCGTTCATGGCGTCGCCGATAAGCCCGCGCGGAGCTCTACCACCATTCCGGCTGGTGATGCCTTGATAGATGCGCAGGCGACGGTTGGCGCGACCGACTTGACGATTTTGCTGATAAGTTCGATAGAGCGCGTTGTCGGTGCCGATACGACGAGCTTCGGTGCGAGCCTGGCGCGGGAGGCGCGTGGTGAGATTGTTGAGCGTGGCGCCGAGCTGACCGGTCGCCTTAAATGCGCCACGGAGAAGATTCGGCAAGAGGAAAAGTGGCGCGACTTCGGCGACGACAGCGGTGATAACCTTAAAGAAAGCCTCGAAACCGGTGGCGCCAGTGGCGCTGTTGATGATGATTTTAGAGGCGAGCGAACCGCCACCGAATAATAGACTGGCGATAGGAAAGACAAAGATAAGCCCCTCAAATACCTTGAGCCATTTATCGTAGAGGCTCTTCGTATTGGGGAGGGTATAGCAGAGGAAGGCAAGCGGAGCAACTACGACGGCAATAACGACGACCGACTCGCGTACGGCGAGAAGTAAGAAAATCATCAAGAGAGAGACGAGCGCGCTAAAGAGAGCGGTAAGGATAATGATAACTGTACCCAGAGCGCCGTTAGCCACGAAGAAGATAGTGCCAGCGAGCGCGCCACAAGCCAAGACCGTGACGGCCGTGCTGGTGTTGACGCCAGCAGGGACGGAACCGGCAAGAACGGCGGGCGGATTCATAACGCCGCCGAGTTCGGCGAGAAATTCGTAGATGCTGCTACCGATAATGTTGGAGACATCGACGGCGAACTGACAAATAATAAAGGAGAGATTGATTAGAAGCGCGGCAACGATAAGACGCGGGAGAGATTTTTTGATGCCATAATTATCAATACCAAAGCCAGTCAGTTGAGACATGATAACAATCAAGACAAAGATAATGAGCAGGACGTCGGTGATTTTACGGAAGGCGTTCCAGGCTTCATAAGTTGTACTGCTGGTATCGATAATTTGGACGTCAATTGTGAGCGAGGGATAAATATAATTTTCCCAAATGGTTGAAAGCGTATTTGACATGCCTTCCATGACGGGACAAAGCAGCCAGCCGAGCTTGCCAGCGGCTTGATAACAACTGTTTTCCGTAGTGGAGGCGGCGGCTGGGGCCTCCGCTTCAGTTCCGCCAGTTACGCCGAGATAAGCCATGTAGGCCTTAACTTCTTTTGAGTTGGCATTGCCGAGGATTTTAGCGATGGCAGCACAGCTCTTCTTCCCTTCGCTGAGCGCCAATAGGATTTTATCGTTTTGCTCGACGTCTCTGAGTTCAGAAAAATACTTTTTCTCTAGCTCGCCAGTGGCAGAGTTATAAACGAGAATGTTGTAGGTTAAGCTGCTATCGTCAGATCCTTCGCCAGCGGTACAGACTTTAGTGAATGTATCATAATAAAGATAATATCTTTCTAGGTCGGTGAATTTATAGACTGAGCCGGCCGGGACGTTGTTCCCGAAAGCTTTTTCTGCAACGAGTTTGTCTAGATAATCGTTTTTAGAGGAGCTGGTGGAGATTTCTGTATCACTACTAGCGCCGTTGCCTTTAAACTGTCCGGACGCCATGTCGAACGTGCCAGCGCAGTTGTCAGTAAGAGAAGCGTCGCCGTTTTTAAACACTCTAAACTTTGCGCCGTCGCAAATAATTTCTTTGTGCGAATCCTGTAGATTAAGATAGCTAGCGTTGTCGACGAAGCGCTTCATCAGACGGTTGTCGTTTTCTCCGCAATAGATTTTCCCGTCTTCGGTGACTCCGGCAATATCGTATTCGACGAGCCGGCCGACTTCTGTGCCGCCGTGCATAAAACCGTTTTCTAGGGCATTGCTTGCGAACCAATCGCTTCCTCTGAGGCTAGAAGCTTCAATGGTTGAATAAGCTATGGCGAAGACGCCGCTAGCTTTATATCTCCCGGTGTCGCTGGCGCATTTTTCAAAGGCTTGGTACATGATTTTTTTATACATGGAGACGCGGTCGCCTTGTTCGACGCCGTTGACGACCGTAGCGCGGGCAGGAAGCGTAGCAAAAATTAGCGAAAAGATAGCAACGGCGGCGATCGATAGGCAGATGATAGGCTTGATTTTATTTCTCATTTTGTTCTAACTCCGTTTGAATTGAATCATAGAACTCGTCTGGGTCGGAAAGCGGACTAAAACACGTATAGTAAGCTGTGGCGTGTTTTTTAGCGTTAGTTTGAGCGTAGGTGTTGATTTTGTCGGCGTCGGGGTTAGATAGGGCGTAATTATAAAAAGATAAAAAGTTCTTAGCGGCGGAGGCGATTGAAGCGTCGGAATTGTTTAGGAGCGCTTCTTGGTTTTTAGGCTCATACGCTAGGTTACCAGCCAAGGCAGAGGCAGGCCAAAAGAAGGCCTCATGGAAGGCACGGATTAAATTAGTACCAGAGCGGATAGTTTCTAGACGAGAATCTAGCTCGGAGAGGGCTGAGCTGTATTTTTTGACTGTTTTGGCCGACTCTCGCTCGGTCTCGACCTCGGCAATTTCCGACTCAAACTCGTTTAAGTAAGTTTCTCCAAGGATAAAGTTAGCGCCGTTGGAAGAATCTATGAGGTTGTTATAAGTTTCAGAAAGGGTGCGCAAATCATAATTATATTGTGACACTAGAGATTCGGGCGTGGAGGATTCGTCTGAAGTGGAGCTATCCGAACTGGACTTGCCGAAAAAGCCTAGAAAATAAGCCACTGCTAAAAGCAATACGAGAATAACACCGACAATCGCTAAAGATTTCCGGCTAACGGCTCCTTTACGGGAACTAGCGGACGGACGGAAGTTCATATATATTATATTAGCATAACTATGATAAAATGAGAATAATGAAACGAATCATAACGTTCTTGATTGTGTTTGTGCTTGGGTTTGTGGCGTGCTATACCTGGCTGAACCCGGACTGGTTTAGGGGGATTGGGCTGGGCGGAGTAAAGATGGCGGCAAACGATTGCGCGCGAGTGGAGCGCGAGATAGAAAAATATGATTGGGACACGAAACTGGCGACGGCGGTAATGAAGGCGGAGAGTAAATGCGACTTAAACGTAAAAGGTGATACGGATTTAGTGTTTGAAGAAAATGAGCGAGAATATGGCTATTCGGTCGGGGTGTTCCAAATTAGGATTTTGCCCGGGCGAGAGGCGTGCGACACGTTTGATTTAGAGACAAACGTACGATGCGCCTACGATATTTATATCAAGGCCGGGCGAGAGTTTACGGATTGGAGCATGTTCTTAAACGGAAAATATCTGGAGTACTTAGAAAGCGATTAAGCTGGGTTTGCGGACGGGTTTTATGCGTCAGGTTGTTGAGAGAAGTTTTTTGATGCGGTCAATCCGGACGCCGTAGTTGGAGAGGTCAAGGAGATGTGCCTGCATTTTATCCATGCAGGTGATAGTGAGCTCAAAATAGTTAATCAACAGAACAAGCAAATCTATGCCCATGATACCGTCAATGACAAACTTGGCAAGAAGAACGTAAAGGGCGATTTTACCGAGATAGACAATGGACGGCATGGAAGTATAACGGGCGTAAATAGCGCGGCGTTTTTTACGATATTCACGACGCCAGGGCGTAAAACTTTTTTCCATTTTTTCGCGTGAAGACTCCGGCGGAAAATCAGCAGATACAGACTTTCCTTCGGCCAGCTCAGAAAAAGCAGAGATAGCGCCGTCTTCGGCGCGACGAGCGTTGGCATAGCGGCGAGCTTCTTCTTTTGCATTTTTATTGAGCAGATAAAGATAAAGTAAATCAATTATCACGGCAACGCCGGCAATGAACAAATCATAGTTGATAAAAATAATAAAAACGATGATTAGTTGAATAAGACGGATGAGGGCCTCCACGGCAGAATTGAGTGCATCGACACTCCAGCGAATATCGTCCGCAAAGGTATCCATGACGCGCCCGCGAGGAAGTTTTTGAAGAATATCCGGGTGCGCGGCAAGATGGTCAAAAAGTTTTTCCTGTGTGCCAATATGATAAAACTCAGCAATCTTTGTATAACTATAATAATTGAGACGCATAAATGCAAAATAAGCAATATAAAACACAATGTACAGCCCGACATAATACCAAATCCCGTCAAAATTGTTGTCCATGACAACTTTGATGACGCCGGCGGTGGCGACGGGCGGTAGCAGGGCAATTAAATTATATGCCGCAGAGCTGAAAAACATGAGAAACGTCAGTCTGCGGTTCTCTCCCACGACGCGACAGAGATTTCTATAAATAGTGAGGTATTGTTGCATTATTTAATGTTCTTTTCATAATCCACGTCGGTGACGTCGTATTTTTGACGCTCGGAAACATAAGAGAGAAGTTTATTAGCACCATAGCCGACAAGTGCAAGCACGACGACGTAAATTAAGCCGGTGGAAGTGAACTGGGGGACTTCAGTCTGAAGCAGGCCGATAACGGCAGCGGCGGCAGACATGGAAGTAACAACTGTGAGGGATTCAACAGACTTGGAGGTAACGTCAGACTTGAGGCTGTCAAACTGTTTTTGCGCGTCTTCAACGTAGTGTTTGGTCATATCCCAAAGGAAACCAATATAATCAAGCGTGTCCTTCAAGGTTTCATAACGGTAGCCGGAGATTTCCAGGAACTCGGCAAGGTCTTCGTCTTCCTTGGCGATGCGCTCACGGGTCGGAAGGTACGTGGACATTTGTTTGATGCGGCCGTCAATGAGATTGATAGTCTTGGCGTAAGCTTCAAGCTTGGTGGCAAATTTGACAATTTCTGAGCCTTGGACTTTCTTATGCGCCTTTACGTCGTCAATTTTTTCCCAAAGGATACGATGAGTATTAAGATAACGATGGAGCTGCCCCTTGAACTCACGGATAAAAATCTGTTCCTCAATATAACGCTCGATTTGATCGGCGGACTTGGTTTTGCGGTTGATAAAATAATATTCGTCGCCCCGCAAGACGTCGTATTTGCTATTTTTGAACTCAAAATATTTCGGGCGGTCAGTATCGGCGAGAAGAGCTTGCATATCGGAAGCGGAGGCTTTGTCAAGAACAACGAAGTAAGGATAAACATTGGCGATGTTGGCGAGTTCTTTAGGGACAGGTGCACCGAGACTGAAAAGATAAGAAAAAGCCGGGGAGAGTTTCTTCTCATAGTAATCCTGAACTTTACGGACATCAGTCTTGAGTGTATCGACGGAAACGTCTTTAGAGTGAAGAACAATCAGGCCGTCTTCAAAAATCTTAACAGTGATGCCGGATTTGGTGGAGAAAATAATGTATTCCTCGCCAAAAACACCGTATTCAAGCGAATCAATCTCAAGGGCCTTGAGATTGGCGGAGAGCCGGGTCTTGTTGAGCTTTAAAGTGGACTCACCGCCACGCAAGAAATCGTACATTTCAGAAAGCTGAAGCATGGTGCGTTGGAACCAACCGCCGATATAAATGTCGCTTATGTTCATAGATTAAGCATAGCATTTTGGCGGGTTTTCAGCAAGTGGTTTTGCTAACGGCGGAGTGATAACAGCTAGACGATTTCTCCGGTGGTGACGCCGGAAGTGACGCCGGCGGCGTTGCCTTCGTCCGTATCGAGGTGCATGGTGCAAGAATACTTCTCATTGACGCGGGCGACAACATCGCCAAAGATAAGCTCACGCTCGGAAGAATTAACTTTAACGCGGACAATATCGCCGTTCTCAACGCCGAGGTCGGCTGCCTCGACGGGCGAAAGATGGAGATGGCGCTTGGCGATAATAACGCCCTCCTCTAGATCGACCTCGCCGGCGGGACCGACAAGCCGGCAGGCGGAAGAACCTGCAAGGTCGCCAGATTCGCGGATGGGGGGCTGGAGGCCGATTTTGCGCGCTTCGCTCCAGGTGATTTCTACTTGAGTTTGGGCGCGCAAAGGGCCGAGAATCGCGACGTTATGCAACATATCCCGCGGGCCGACGACTTGTAGACGCTCCTCAGCAACAAATTCGCCGGGCTGAGAAAGCGGTTTCTCGGGCGTAAGCTCGTAATTTTCTCCGAATAAAATTTCTAGGTGCTCGCGACAGAGATGGATATGGCGAGCGGAGACTTCGATTAAAATACGTTTGGACATGAATACCTCCTGTTATGAAATAATTATAACACTTCTTGGTCTTCTTTTTTATTAATGTTATAATAATGGTTATGGACACAAACTTTGTGATTGCGCAGGGATTTGGGCTGCTCGGGCTAATTGCGAGCGTCTGCTCGATGCAGTTTAAGAAGCGGCGGCAGATTTTTACTGCTCTGTTGCTTTTAAACTTGTTTTCTGCGCTGAACTTTGCGTTTCTGGGGAGCTGGACAACGGTCTATGTTTCCCTGTTTGCAATGTTTGAGATGATTATCAACAATCTGTTTGAGTGGAAAAAGAATCCGGTGCCGGGAGCGGTGGTGGGGTTTTATGTGGCAGCAAATATCGCTCTAGGCATGCTTGGGTTCAGCGGTTGGCTGGATATTTTGCCGATTGCTTGTGCGCTGATTTTCTGCGCGACAATTTTAATGAAAAACGAGCAAAACATCCGGAAAGCGACATTTGCAAATCAGGCGCTATGGCTGATTTTTGACATAACGGCGGGGGCATATTTCTTTGCGCTGTCGAACGTTTTGACTTTGATTTCTACGGGGTTGGCGTTGTGGAGATTTGGGCGAGAGGAGCAATCGAAGACGAGTTCCAAGGCGCGGCGCAAAAAATAATAAACCCCTGAGCGTAAACTCAGGGGCGGGGCGTCACCAAAGGGCGACGGCAGAGACGGAGGTGGTGAACTCGAACCGGTTGTTGAGTTTGCCAGTGTAGGCGATGTCGTATATGGATTCGACTTCGATCGCCGCGAGACCGTAACCTCTGTCGATCATGGCCTGCCGAGCGGATTGCTCGACGATTTTGACGGCGCGCTTGGCTTGGGCGTCGGGTGCGTTGTTGCGCGAGCCGTAACGCTTATGGTGTTCGGTATATTCCATGATGACGCCGATTTTTTCGGGATGCCCGATGACGCGTGCGACCGCGACGGCGGAAACGAGAATTTGATCCGGGGCGTTCGAGGTTATTTGCGCCAAGGCGCAGTACAAGATGGTGCCTTTGCGCAAATCGATGTGGCCGGTTTTGCGAGTGGCGCCTTCGGGCAAAATTGAACTGACGCGAACGAGATTGTAATCGCCGATGCCCGCGCGACGATAAGCGCGGTCGATGGCTAGAAATTGGAAGTCGGCGTAAGCGTGACCGTGGACGAGCAGATAATTCCTCGGGTAATCCATTGTTTTTCCCTCCAAAAATAAAGATTCCTAGACTCGACTCCGAAAGGCAGTCTATACTATATATTATAGCATATTGTTGTTATTTTTTCAAGTTTATATAGTGTTCAGGCTAAACTTTGGTTTCGTAGAGGAGGCATCGCACGTTGTTTGCATGCTGCTTATGGGCAAGAAAAAAGCACACTTTAAGCGCGAACGCCGCATGTACTCCAAAAGAAATTCTTTTTTGTAAGGTTTTAGGAGCTTAAACTCCTACGGAACACCGATCCCGGTTCAGTAAAAGACCTGTCGGGTCCAGGGGATACTTTTTCAATCCCGAGCAGCGGATTAGCTGTTATTCATAATGATACCACACTTATTGTTTTATGGCAATGACTGCGCCATCTTTCGTGACGACGAGAACACGCTTTTTCTTGATGCCGGCTCTAAGTTCTCGTTTGACTCGCCCGATAGCGGACTTTGGGCGCATCTTGGTTCTGCCGAGATAAATGATGAGATTTTCCGACTGACCATTGCTGCGCGCAAAAGCATGATGAATAGTGTTATCAGAATTTCCACGAATCGTTTTGACTTCCCAACGTTGATTGAGTCGCTTAACTAAAAAATCTGGACTTTTTGAGTTTGCATTGTCCGAGGAGATACATTCTATGCTGCTCTTAAAGTATTTTATTAGAATAAAGCCGCAACTGATTTCTTCCCTCGAGGGAAGATTCTTTATGTGGGCCGGGATAATAAAAGTATGCTCAGATTTTTTAGGCATAACATGATTATAGCACTATGTTTATTGTAGTTCGGGTTTTCGAACCATATTATACGTGCTGACAGAATCGTCTGGATAACCGGTTTGAGTGGAGACGATTTTGAAACCTTTTTTCTCGTAGACGTGCAGTGCGGGTGGGTTATCGGCGAGAACGGTGAGATGTTGCTCGCGATAAGGAAGTTTGAGAAATTCGTCGAGAAGTTTCTGAGCGATACCGAGACCGCGAGCTTCACCGTCGACGGCAAACCACTCGAGTTCAACTACGCCATCAGGCAACTCGCGCGCAGCGTTGACAACCAGCTCCATATAATTTTTATTGGCGCGGTCGAAATGTTCCGGGAGTTCAACACCAAGAGCTTGGATTTTGGCTTTTATTTCTGCCAGTGGCCATGGCGACACGGTGTTGTCGCCAAAAACGCAGATGCCAAGAAGTCTTCCGTTCTCTTCGGCGACAAAAGTATGGTCAAAATCGAACAGCCCACCGTCGTCAGAAAAGAGAACGGGGCCAATCTTTTGAGCGCGGAGCGAATCTCCGAAAAAATCCGGACAGATATACGGGTCAACCTGATAAATCAAGTCTCCGACCTTAGCTA
>CAYUIH010000015.1:5826-10144 GCA_964444775.1 uncultured Candidatus Saccharibacteria bacterium | reverse complement strand
ACGAGGCGATAGTTCTCCGTACCGGTGTCCTCCCAGAGGACGACACCGTTGCGGCCAAGATAACGGTTGACCGTCTCGGAGATGGAGAGGTTGGCGAGTTTGATATCGGCAACGTCTTTTTTGAAGTAGAGGAAAAGGCCGCCGACGGCGATAATCCCGAGGAGGAGACAGACGAGACAGAAGCGGCAGAAGGTGCGCAAACCGCGCAGAGAAAACCAATAACGAAAGACGCGTTTAGGGGAGAGATGAGCGAAGAAACGAAGGATAGGCTGTTTGGGCAGAGTAGCAAGATCTTCGGCACGGCGACGCGCTTCGCGGTCGCGGCGGAGTTTACGCTTGTATTTGCGGCGCTCGAAAAAACCCATGGATTTTAGATCTTTTTTGAGCGCTTGCTTGCGCTCGCGTTTGGCGGACTTTTTCTTGGCGCGAGCCTCTCTTTTAGAGGAGCTGGGCAAAATTTTCTTCACTTTTTCCTTGGTTTGATGCTTTTTCACCATAAGTTTGATTATATCATGCAAGCCGGATTTTGACCATGGCGGCACGAAGCACTTCACCATCGAGGCGGTAGCCGGGGCGAAGAGTCTCGGCGATGATTTCTTTATCTCCTTCGCCTTCGGTCATGACAGCTTCGTGGAGCTCGGGATTGAACTCTGTCCCGGGGGCGGTGTTGATTTTTTCGAGATTGAGCGAGGCGAGAGTTTTTTCAAAATTCTTTTCGAGCGGCTTTAGCTCGTTATAGCTAGAGATGGCTCGGTCGAAATCGTCTAAAAGCGGGAGGAACTTGACGACGGTGGCGAAAGTGGTGAGTTTTTTGAGGTTTTCTTTGTCTTTTTCGACGTTTTTGCGATAATTCTCAAAATCGGCACGAGTGCGTTGGAGGTCGTTGGTGAGCTCTTGAATTTTTGAAGCTTCTTTAGACGACGCCGCGACGGGTTCGGACGGTTTTTGAGCGGTTTCTGATGACTTTGACATTAAAATCCTTTCTCGAGCATTTCGCCCGCTTTACTGACGAGGGCCATAACCTTCTGATAGTTCTGGCGCGTAGGGCCGAGGACGCCGATATAACTATTATCGGAGAAGGGAGAGCGAAACTTGGAGATGATAAGGGAAACGTCGGAGGACTTGCCGATTGGGTTTTCCTTGCCGATGAAGATGTTGAGTGGCTCGCCAGGAGCGGCCTCGCGGAGCCACGGCTCGAGATTATCGAGGAGCTTAGCTACGGCATGAACACGGGCGAGGTCGACAAATTCGGGCTGGTTAAACAAGCTGGAGATGCCGGCAAGATAGAGCTGACCGCCGACGGTGCCGAGGCCGAGATTGCCGGTGAGCTCGACGAGGGAGTTGACGGCGCCGCGGATGGCGGCCTCAGCGGTGGCTTGGGACGAAACGCGGACCTCAAGGACGTGAGTCGGGCGAGAGAGCGGGTTATCATAGGCTCCGCTGTCGAGGCGCGGGACGTCGTAGACCGGGCCTTCGGACTCTTCAACTAGAGAGTTGACGTAATAACGATAGCCAGCGTCGGTTGGGATACGGCCGGCGGAAGTGTGGGGCTGGGCAATTAAACCGAAGCTCTCGAGCTTAGCCATCTCGGAGCGGATAGTGGCGGAAGAAACATCAAAAAGTTTAGCCAGCGTGACCGAGCCGACAGGGGTCGCTAGCTCGGCGTATTGTTCGATGATGGCGAAAAGTATCTCTCTTTGACGATCTGTTAAATCCATGCGTCTATTATATAAAATTAGCAGTCAATTTGCAAGAGTGCCAAAATAAACTTGCTTATGTTTGCGTTTTATGTTCTTTTTTGCTATAATTTTGCATGATTAGTGGGGACTGTGGGAATTATCAACCCAAGAAACTTCAAAATTAGGAGGGATTATCATGAAGAAAATCTTTGCACTGGTTCTGACCCTGGCGCTGCTTTGCACCTTTTCTCTGACCGCCTACGCTGACTGTGGCGAGGTAGGCGGATGTAGCTGCTGCAAATGCGGCGGATGCAACGGTGGCGCGGCCACCAAGACCCCAGAGTACGACTGCGGACAGCCCGTAAGTTGCCCCGTAAGAATCACCAAGCAACCCGTAGGGGAAGAAGGCCTTTGTGTCTATGACCGGACTTCGACGTATTTCCTGGTTTATGCCGAAAACGCAGTGCGCTATGAGTGGTATTGCAAAATCGGCAAGACCGGAACGCCAATGTGCGTCAGAGACGCGATTGATGAGTATGGCCTCAATGTCGATGGCTACGACACTAACAAGCTTTATATCTATGCGCTAAACAGCAACGGCTGGGACGGCATTGATGGTTGGCTCTGGATGTGTCGCATCTATGACTGTGGAGGCTGCTACGTCGATTCTAACTGGGTGATTACGACCTCGGCGCATGGTGGACCGCCCGTAGTGGTGCCACCCTGCGTACCGGTGGCGCCGGCCTGTCCGGGCGTGGCGCTTGCGCCAACTTGCCCGACGACCGGCGTAGTGCCCGGATGTGGCGGATACGGATTTGGCTACGTCGACACGTCGTTTACGACGACGACAACCACGCACACCGAAACCGACTCGACCTATACCCAGACTGGACACAGCTTTTACTTTTATTGAATCCCCCTAATCACACCTCTGGGCCCCGTACGCGGGGCCTTTTTAAAGGATTTATGTTATAATATAAGAATATGGATGTGGAAAAAATCAGAAACTTTTGTATTATCGCCCATATCGACCACGGGAAGTCGACACTGGCCGACCGGATGATGGAGCTGACTGGAACGGTGTCGAAGCGTGAGATGAAGGCGCAGCTTTTGGACAGCATGGAGCTGGAACGAGAAAAAGGAATTACGATTAAACTGACGCCGGTGCAGATGCACTGGAAGGGATATGAGCTAAATCTGATTGATACGCCGGGGCACGTCGATTTTTCTTATGAGGTGTCGCGGAGTTTGCAGGCGGTGGAGACGGCGATTTTAGTGGTGGACGCGACGCAGGGAATTCAGGCGCAGACGCTAGCGAACGTGTACCTGGCGCTAGAGCAAGATTTATATATTATCCCCGTTATCAATAAAATTGATTTGCCGGCGGCGGACGTGGAGAAGGTTACTAAGGAAATTGTGAATTTGCTCGGATGTAAGCCGGAAGAGATTATTGGTGTGTCGGCGAAGACGGGGATGAACGTAGAAAAAGTGCTAGACACGCTGATAGAGAGTGCTCCGTCACCGGTTTTATCGGACGCGAGTCGCGCCTCAAGGGGCGGGGCGGCCGTAGCCTCCGTTACGTCATCGAGAGTAGACATACCTTCCCGCAAACCGGGCCTTAAATCCTTGATTTTTGATTCGTATTTTGACGATTATCGAGGCGTCGTACTATATGTACGCGTGTTTGAGGGGGAGCTAAATAAAAACGACGCGATTAGGATGATGGCGGCGGAGACGAACGGCTTGGCGCTGGAAGTGGGGAGCCTAACCCCGACAATGTCGCCGAAAGAGGCACTGTGCGAGGGAGAAATTGGTTATATCGTAACAAACTTAAAGACGACACGCGAGGCGAAAGTGGGCGACACCGTGACGTTGGCAAAAAAACCAGCAGAAACGCCACTGCCGGGCTATAAAAATGTGTTGCCGTTTGTGTATGCTGGGTTTTTCCCGGTCTCGAACGAAGATTATAAGGCACTAAAAGAGGCGCTGGAGAAGTTGGCGCTGTCGGACTCGGCGCTACAGTTTGAGCCGGAGAACTCGCCAATCCTCGGGTTTGGGCTGAGGATTGGGTTTTTGGGGCTTTTACACATGGATATTATCCGCGAGCGGTTAGAACGCGAGTTTAACCTTGACCTTGTAGTGACAAATCCGTCGACAAACTATCAAGTTCGACTGAACTCGGGCGAGGAAATTGAGATTAAATCGGCGGCGAACTTGCCCGATATCGCGAACGTGGCGGAAATTCGCGAGCCGTGGGTGAAGGGCGAGATTATTCTCCCGAAAGAAATGATTGGGAATGTGCTGAATTTAATCGTGGAGAAGCGCGGGGTGCAAAAAAATCTGAGCTATATCGAAGAACGAGCGGTGATTGATTTTGAGGCGCCAATGGCGAATCTGTTGACGGATTTTTATGACCAACTGAAGTCTGTGACGTCGGGATATGCGTCGTTTAACTATGAACTAAGCGATTATCGCGCGGAAGACCTTGTGAGGGTAGACTTTTTAATCGCGGGGACAAAGAACGACGCGCTGTCGGTGATGTGCCACCGGAGCGAGGCAGACGCGATTGGCCGGACAGTGACGAAAAAACTGAAAGAAATTATTCCAAGGCAGAACTTTGAAGTTGCGCTTCAGGCGGC
>CAYUIH010000015.1:0-5774 GCA_964444775.1 uncultured Candidatus Saccharibacteria bacterium | reverse complement strand
TGGAGCGTATCGCAAGGACGTGACAGTAAAAATTCACACGGGCGACCGCGACCGCAAGGCAAAATTGCTTGAAAAACAAAAACGCGGCAAGGCGAGAATGAAACGGTTTGGAAAAATCGACATTCCGAGCGACGCGTTTACCGTGATGTTGAAACGAGATTAGCTGGCCGACGACGGCTGACTCTGGAGGCTGAAGGCATAGAGGGCGTCGACGAGGTTAGCAAAAACTTCTTCGCGCGAGACGTCGGCCTTAACCTCGACGAGAAGCCCGAGGTCGTGATAATGTTTAAGCACGGGAAGAGTTTTTTCGCGGAACTCGGCGAGGCGAGTCTTAAAAACCTCAGGATCGGCGTCGTCGGCGCGAGCACCACGGTCGCCGAGAGCCTGGGCAGTTTCCCAGCGGTTCATCACGTCGGCTTCGGAGACATTAAGAACAATAGCGGCCTTTAGCTCGTGGCCGGAACTTTTGGCGCGAGCCATAACCTCATCTTCTTCCCCGCTCCAGCGGCCAATAGAAGAGAGGACGAGAGGGAGAGACTTGAGGTCGGGCGAGTCGAAGACGGGGAGGACCCAATCGTAAAAAATATCGGTTTTGATAAGCTCGCCATGGGCGGTGAGCTGTTGGCGTTCGGCCTGTTCCCTCTCGCGGATGATGGCGCCAGAGGAAAGGAACTGAGCCCCGAGGGCCTCAGCGAGTTTAGTCCCGACCGTATCCTTGCCGGACATGGGGAGACCGAAGAGATTGATAGAGCCGACGCCGAGCCAAGATTTGAGGGCGGCGAGTTTGAGAGAAAGCGATGAATCCATAGGCTTATAATAACACGAGTCGATTATGTTTGAATAGAGAGAAATAAAGAGTTATAATAAGGATAACCTCAGGGTGGGAGAACTTTTACATCAGAACGGAGGGAGTGTATGCAAAATAATGAAGAGAGAGTCGAATTTTCTGAAGCCATGCAAAAGCTTTTGGCAAACTTCGCGGCTCAAAAAGAGCTGGCTAAAAAGACATCAGTGCCTCCTCGTGAAAACGCGACGCAGGCCAGTGAAAAATCCCAGGCCGGAAATGTGGATTTGAGCGAGGCGAGAGAAGCGACAGTAGTAGACTGGCTTGAGCGACAGAGCGACGAATTTGGGGCTTATACCTTGAGGACGTTGCTCAAAAGTTTTGCGGAATGTAGCGAAGCGATTGCGAATATGGTGGACGATATTGGAGTTTATACCGAACAAATTGCTTCGCTAAACGACGACGAGCGGATTTCTCTCAAAGACCTGCTTAGGGTAGCATCGAAGGCCGACTTTATGGAAACTTATATTCATGAATATCTGGACCTTTTGAGCGAGCTGAGAGCCACCATCGTACTACGCCTTGGTGCGGCGCTCGACCCGAATTGTTGGGTCGACATGGGCGAAATTAATGGTACGGAAGTAGGCGATCCGGATTTCCCGTTTGATAACGAAATAGATGACGAATGCGACGAATGCGACGACGATTATGATGACCCCCCCCTGACTGAAAAATTGACCCGCCTCTTAGAGACGGGTCTTTTCCTGGCACGAGCTTTTTTGTTTTTGGGGCAAAAATGGTATAATTTGAGAATGAAAAAAATCTTGGCGGTGAGTGGGGGGGTGGACTCGATGGCGATGCTTTCTATGATGCTGAAAAAGTTCCCGGCGGAGGAGCTGGTTGTGGCGACGTTTGACCACGGAGCGAGAGAGAGCAGCGCGGAAGACGCGGAGTTTGTGGAGAAAAAATTGGCGGAAGTTTTGTCCGCGCTCAAAAAACCCGGAAAAGTGGCTTTTTATAGGAGTAAAGCGGAGCTTTCTGAGGGAGTTTCTGAAGAAAAAGCGCGGGCGGTGAGATATGATTTTTTGCGCAAAATTGCCTTCCGCGAGAAGGGCGAGATTTATACGGCGCACCACCTGGACGATTTGGTGGAGACGGTAGCGATTAACCTAATTCGCGGGACGGGGATTCGCGGGCTGGCGCCGTTTTCTAGCTTTGGAGTGAGGCGGCCGTTTTTGGACGGGTTTTTAGACCCGAGAGAGTTTAGGCTAGAAGCGTTTGACCGGCGGGGGATTTTAAAATATGCGGCAGAACACAAGATAAGCTTTAGACAAGACCCGACGAACACGTCGCAAGATTATTTGCGGAATCGAGTGAGAGAAAAAACGTTTAACCTGCCACTTTCTACAAAATTAAAGATTTATCGGCTATGGCAAGAACAGCGCGAGGTAGTGAGAGGAATTGACCGGGAGGTGGAAGGTTTAGTTCCGGAAGATTTGAGATTTGGGCGGGAGATGTTTCGGGAAATGGGCGAGCGAGAGGGCTTAGAGATTTTGCGCGGGGGGCTGATGCGCGCAGGAGTTTCCGCGACGAGGCCGCAAATGCGCGAATTTTATCAGGCGATTTTAGACTATGCGCCGGGAAAAAAGTTTAATCTGCCGGGGGACAAGCTAGTTCGGATAAACAAAAAAGATTTTATGCTATAATAGGCTTATGTTAGTGGATTCTTCTCGGCTGATTGGATACCCCGTCTTATCGCTACACGCGGAAGGGCCGGTTGCGCGGGTAGAGATGGAGCTGGTGGAGCCGGAAAGCTTAAAAATTGTGGCGTTTCGGGTTTGGGGGCCGGAGATTCGGGATGACCCGGAGGTGGGCGAGATTTTAGACGCGCGAGATATTCGCGAGTTCTCGGGGATTGGGATGATTGTGGATTCGATTGATAGGTTCGTGAACCCTGGCGACGTGATAAAAATCGACAAGGTGATAGGGCTGAACTTTTCTCTGATTGGGCTAAAAGTCGTAACGAAGAAGGGGACGAGACTGGGAAAGGTGATAGATTTTGTGGTGGACACGGACGATTGGACGGTGCGCCAGTTGATTGTGAAACGGCCGGCGATGAAGGCGTTGATTGACCCAGAGCTAGTGATTCCGCGGAAGGAGATTTTAGAGATTGATGATTATAAAATCACCGTGAAAGACGAAGAGGACAAGATTCGCAAGACGCTTAGGAAAGAGGAGTTTGTGCCGAACTTTGTTAACCCATTCCGCGAGCCGGATTTTTCGGCATCAAGAATTGAGAGAGAAAAGTGAGACGGCGGGGGCTTAGGGGTGTAGCGGTGACTGTTGTAATTTTTACAACGTTTTTGATAGGAGGGCAGGCAGCAAGGGCGGACAATCGACAGGTGGCGGCGGAACTTTTGACTAGTCAGGCGCTAGAGATTGCGGTGCCGGAGGATTTTGAGCGTTGGCCGGAGCCGATGGCGGCAGGAGCGAACGCAAATGGAACAAATACACTATCGACGGCGAACGCGGCGGGGCATATGGTGGGTGGCGTGAAGGTGATTTATTATAAGACGCTGGTTTGGGGAGAGGTAGCGGCGGACTTTGGCGAGTTTAAGACGAGAGTAGCGGAGACCTTAAACGACGCGCGAGGCTGGACGCGAGCGGGCTTGAAATTTGTGGAAGTGGCGAGCGGGCAAGACGTGAACATTATTTTATCCGACCCGGCATCGCTAGAGGCGACGGTGGGGTGTTCGGGAGATTTGTCTTGTACAACCTGGAACAACGAGGTGATTATTAACGACATTCGCTGGCGCGAGGGGACGGAGGCGAGCCGAGCGGGCGGCATGAGCACGCGAGAATATCAACATATGGTGATAAATCACGAGATGGGGCATTGGCTCGGACATTATGCGCACGAGACTCAATGCACGGCGGGCGGGCCGGCGCCGGTTATGCTTCAACAGTCGACAGGGTTGCGTGGTTGCGACTCGTTTAACGCCTGGCCACTCGAGTTTGAGCTTTGGACTTTAAGATAAGGAGAAAAAATGAAAGAAAAACGAGAAACTTGGAAAAGAATTATCATCGTGGCGAGCGCGCTAGTGATTTTTATGGCGCTAGTGGCGGGGACAGGATACTTTTGTTATCAAAAGGGAGCGGAACACGGCGACGCAGCGGCGCGAGACGAAGTGGAGGCGAGCGTGATGACGCTCGGCGAGGCGATGACAGAGAAAAATGAACTGGGCGAGAAGCTAGAGAAGTTTGCCGCGGAGACGCCGGCGGAATTTAACGGGGAAAATATCCAAGCATATATAGATAAACTAGGCGAGATGTGCGAAAGCTTAAAGGACGCAGACGCGAAGGCGAAGCTAGGCGAGCTAAAAGAAAAAGCCGAGGAGTTTAAGGCGACGTATGCGGGAGAGAACAACGAGGAGATTGCGACGAAACTGGGCGAGCTAAAAGAGACGGCAGGAAAAATTAGCACGGAGATAACGGAGATTTATAACTGGCGAATCCGGGCGAGTATAGAAGAGATGAAGGTGTTTTAGGCTGACTCTAGAAAAGTGTCTGGGTCGGTAAAATAGGCCTCGACCAGAGATTTAGAAGCGTCGTAGGGGAAACCATGAGAGAGGAGATAGCGGAGAAGCTTCTCCGGCGTGGAGGTTTTAGCTTTTTTGATGATGACCTTTTTAATCTCCGACTCGTCGGAGCGGGGAGAGGCGTTTAACAGCTCCTCGATAAGAGATTTATCGATTCCCTTCCCAGCTAATTCTTGTTCGAGGCGACGGCGAGAAACGCCTTTTTTAAGATTGCGGTTTTCGATAAACCAGCGAGCAAAAGATTCATCGTTGACATAATTTTTAGCAACGAGGCGAGAAATAACGGCTTCAATATCGTCGTCGGTGTAGGTGTAGGACTTTTGGAAACGTTTAAGACGGAGATGATCGCGGGCTTCTCGGACTGAACGTGGGCGCACGAGAACCCACTCGAGCGTGCGCGCGTAGAGCTTGCCGAACTCAGAGGCGTGCTCGAGCTTTTGCCTCTCGGCGGGGCTAAGTTTAGCGCCGAGTTTAAGCTTAGCATCGAGGACTTGAGTCAAATCGAGTGAGAAGGCAAACTGGCCGTCGAGAAAAACATTGACACGATTAGGGTTTTTAACGCCGGGCTTAAGATTAGTAACTTCGTAATATGGGCCGGAGACGTCTTTAGGCGTTTCGAGAACACGGTCGGGCGAGACGGGGCTGCGTAAATTAACGATTTCCAAGAGATTCCTTTAGTAAATCAAAGTGGAATTTGTCCTTGCGGAAGCTGGGCTTGATTTTAGTTTGGCGGAAGGCCTCAAGGCCGTCGAGAGGAACCCATTCGACAGACTCGACCTCTTCTGGGTCGAGCGTGAAATTATCGTCTTTTCCTGTGCGGTCGGAAAGGTAGAAGAAGGCGATTTTGTCGCTGACGCGGTAAGCGCAAAGAAACTCAAGCTCCTCCGGGACGAGCGAGACGCCGATTTCTTCCTTAGTTTCGCGGAGAGCGGCGGTTAAAACTTCTTCGCCGGAATCGACATGGCCGCCGGCAGAGGCGTCGTAGAAACCGCCGTTATGAACGGAGGCGGCGCGCTTTTGGGCGAGAAGATAAACTTTTCCGTCTAACTTTTTCCAGAACCAGACGCAAGCACCGAGGCAGATTGAGCCGGATTTGTCCGGGAGGCCACTAGGGGCGACCATTTGATGTGGAAGATAGTCGGGCATTTAAGCCTCTGCCTCCTCGCGACGCTTAGCCTCGGCGCGAACTTTGTCTTCGATTTCTTTCATGAGCTTAGGATTCTCACGGAAGAGCTTTTTAACGGCTTCGCGACCTTGGCCGAGGGTTTCGCCGTTGTATTTAAGGAAGGCGCCAGCCTTGTCGATGATACCGTATTGAACGGAGAGGTCGAGGATATCGCCGACCTTGGAGATGCCTTCGTTGTACATAATGTCGAACTCGGCAGTGCGGA
>CAYUIH010000014.1:672-10286 GCA_964444775.1 uncultured Candidatus Saccharibacteria bacterium | reverse complement strand
TGGGGAAGATTTATGATGGCGAAGTGGTGACGATTAAGGATTTTGGCGCGTTTGTGAATATCCTCCCGGGAATTGACGGCATGCTCCACGTATCACAGATTTCTGATAAGCGTGTTGAAAAGGTATCGGACGTGTTGAAGGTTGGGCAGAAGGTACGCGTGAAGTTAGTCGCGATAGATGATAAGGGAAGGTTGTCCCTCACAATGCGCAATCTCGAGAAATAAAAATTTCAGATTTGGCGAATTTCTGCGTCAAAGACTGCGATACTCAAGAGACGTACCTTTAAGTACGTCTCTTTCCGTTTCTCATCTTTTCCTTGAACTTCATCCAAATCTATAAATTTTTGAATAAATATGTTATTATAATAACAATTATGGCTAATACGAAGAAGAGAACTAGTTCAAGAGGTGGAAGAGGGGGGAGTAGGAGCGCGAGCCGGGGGAGGGGCGGGCGAAGCACGCGCGAAGTGAGAAGGAAGCAAGAGTTGCCGGGCGGGTGGGGCCAGCAGGTGTTTGCGCTGATTTTGATTGCACTTTCGGTAGTGTTGGTAGCGACATGGATTTCTGGGGAGGAAAATCAGGCATATAAAATTGCGTTTTCTTTTATTGGGAAGGCGATGTATGTTCTGCCGTTCTTATTTACATATTTGGCGGTGAAGATTTTCCGAAGTGAAGATAACCGAGTGCCGGTTTCGGTCTGGGTGATGTCGATTTTGCTACTGGCGTTTGCGGCGGGGGCGAGCGGAGTAGCGACATACGGGACGAAGATGCCGCACGGTGGGGCGGTGGGGGAATATATTAATGAATGGTTTTTGCCGATGTTTGGGGCGGGGGCGGCGGTGTTTGTGTATGGCGTGCTGATTTTGGTTTGCGCGTTGTTTATTTTACAGAAGACGCCGAGCGCGGTAGTGAGAGGCCTAAAGGGGTCGCTAAAAAATGAGAAGAAAGTAGCAGAAGTGAAGGGCGGCGAGGAAGAAGAGGTAGTGGTGGACGGGAAGAAACACAAGAAGCTGGAGTTTAAGGTAAATAAAGGGGTGGCGATTGAGGAAGAGCCAGCAAAGCATGGCGTGGAGAAAGAGAAGAAGCGCGGGTTGTTTGGGCGTGGCGCGGTGATAGATACGACGGATGTGAAGCCAGAGGTGAAGGCGCCGGCGAGTCCGGCGGGGGCGCTGGTGTCGGTGGTGGATAAAGATTGGAAATTCCCAGGCGTGGAACTGCTCGAGAAGAAACAGAGCCCGGCAGATGCGGGGAACATACAGCAGAACGCCGTAGTAATAAAGTCGACGCTGGCAGAGTTTGGGATAGACGTGGAGATGGAGGGGGCGAACATCGGGCCGAGAGTGACGCAATATACAATGCGGCCGCCGGCTGGGGTGAACTTGTCGAAGATTCTGGCGAGAGATAAAGAGCTGGCGTTGAACCTAGCCGTAGATAAGATTAGGATTGAGGCGCCGATTCCGGGGACACGGAGCGTGGGGGTGGAGATTCCGAACGCGCGGAGTGCGGACGTGAGGATGCGCGGGATTCTCGAGAGTGGCGAGTGGAAGAAGGCGGAAGACCCGCTAACCTTCGCCGTGGGGAAAGATATTTCTGGTAAGAGCGTTGTGGCGAACCTGGCGAAGATGCCGCACCTTTTGATTGCTGGTACGACTGGTTCTGGTAAGTCGGTAATGACAAACACGTTGATTTCTTCGCTGCTTTATCGGAATGCGCCGAGTGATTTAAAGTTGATTATTGTCGACCCGAAACAGGTAGAAATGGCGCAATATGAGGATATTCCGCATCTTCTAACGCCAATTATTACATCGACTGAAAAGGCTTTGTCGGCGATGAAATGGGCGGTGAACGAGATGGAAAAGCGCTATTCGTTGATGGCAGAGAAGAAAGTGAAGAACATTGGCGATTATAACGCGAAGATGGCGAGCGAAGGCGAGACGGTGACGATTGCGGACGAAGACGGGAATGAGCAACAGCACGATAACGGACGAATGCCGTATATTGTGATTATTATCGACGAGATGGCGGATTTGATGATGATGGCAGGGAAAGACCTGGAGATGTTGATTGTGCGGATTGCGCAGAAGGGGCGTGCAGCTGGTATTCATCTGGTGCTGGCGACTCAGCGGCCGGAGGTGAAAGTTATCACTGGCTTGATTAAAGCGAACATTCCGGGGAGAATTGCGTTTGCGGTGGGGAGCCAAATCGACTCGCGAATTATGCTCGACCAAGGTGGGGCGGAGAAGCTCCTCGGGAAGGGTGATATGCTGATGTTGACGACGGAAATGATGGGGAAGCCGCGGCGCATCCAGGGCGCGTGGGCGAGCGACCAAGATATTGCGAAACTGACGGATTTCTTGCGCGAACAGAGACCACCAGAATATAACGCGGAAGTGGTGGCGCAACCGGTACAGATTAAGGGTATGGGGCCGGCAGACGGTGGAGCGATTGGCGATTTGGGGCGGAAATACGACCCGAACGATCCGGTGGTCCGAAAGGCGGTGGAGATTTCTATCTCGAAGGGTAAGTTCTCGACGGCGATGCTCCAGACATATCTCGGGAAGGGGCACGGGTTTGTCTCGGGGTTGGCGATTTGGTTTGAGGAGATTGGAGTGATTGGCCCGCAGAACGGGAATAAGCCGCGGGATATGTTAATTAAGTCGCTTGAAGAGTTTGACCAATTAGCTTCAAATTAGCGAATTTCTGCGTCAAAGTCTCTGATACTCAGTCGACGTATCTTAAATACGTCTCCTTCCGTTTCTCGACTTTTCCTTGAACTTCATCTAATTTGAAAGCTAATTAAGTTAGATGACAAAAATAAAAACTTGTGATATAATACGGGGAATATTAACTCAGGGAGTGGCGTTAGGCGCATTCCCGTTAACCAAAGGAGTAGCGTATGAAACAGTACGAATTGACTTTCTTGATTCATCCGGATCTCGAGATGAATACAGAAACGACCGTCAGTAAAGTCAAAGAACTGATTGACGCCAATGGTGGTAAGGTCGTAAAAGAGACCAACGAGGGAAAGAAGAAACTCGCTTATGCCATCAAAGGTCAAGAGTATGCCGTTTATTACTATCTCGAACTTGAGCTTCCGGCGGAAGCTCCGGCGAAGATTTCCGGCGTGCTGAACATTACTGACGACGTGTTGCGCTATCTGCTGGTGGCCGTTGACGAACGCAAGTTGAAAATTGAGGCTAAGCGTCGGGCTTATCGTGAAAGCAGAGTAGCGGAAACGCAAGAAGAACAAACAGAGGAGGAATAATATATGCGTGGCTTTAGTAAAGCTATTATCACAGGAAACTTAACAAGAGATCCGGAACTAAGGACGACTCCGAACGGTGCGAGCGTTTGCTCGTTTTCCGTGGCGGTAAACCGCGTGTTCCGTGATTCGAGTGGGACACAACAAGAATCGGTATCGTTTATCGACTGTTCGGCTTGGGGAAAGCTGGGCGAGATGATTGCACAATATGCCAAGAAGGGTTCGGGCGTGCTTGTCTCGGGACGACTTGACCAACGTAGCTGGGAAGATAAGAACTCTGGTCAGAAACGTAGCCGAGTGGAAATCGTAGTAGAAGATTTTAACTTTACTGGGCCAAATACAAACGGCGATGGGGGAAGCCGCGGCGGATATTCGGGTGGAAACTTCGGCGGGGGAGAGGCGGCAAGTGCGCCAGCTCCGGAAGAATCTTCGCAAGAAGATGAAGAGGAACCCATCGATTTATCCGAGATTCCGTTCTAATTTCGTTTAGATGGCGAATTACTGCGTCAGAAGTTGCGTGACTTCGCTCGACGTATGTCAAATACGTCTCGCTACGTTACTCCTTCTTCCTTGTACTTCATCCATCTAAACAAAATTATAAGTTATTTATATAAAGGAGAAAAATATGAGGAGAGTGAAAGTTGACTCTAACGTCTATTTTGACTATAAAGACGTGAAAACTTTGCAAAAGTTTCTTGACCCTTATGGCCGGATTGAAGCCGGGGCGAGAACTGGGCTGACCGCGAAGCAACAAAGACAGCTCGCGGTGGCGGTTAAGAGAGCTCGCCATTTGGCGCTGCTCCCGTTCGTGAGTGCTAACTAGGGAGGGTAAAATGTACGGACCGACAGATTTAAAGAAAAATGTGTTGATTACGCTCGATGGGCAACCGTATAAAGTTGTTGAGTATTCCCAGAAAGTGATGGGGCGGGGCGGGTCAATCGTCAACGTGAAAGTGAAAAACTTAATCACCGGGGCGCTGCTACCTAAGACTTTTAAAGGCCAAGAGAAAATTGAGCCGGCGGAAGTAACGACGCGTAAGGTACAATATCTCTATAAGGATGATGAAAAGTTTTATTTCATGGATCCGGAGACGTTTGAACAGTATGAGCTACTAGCCGAGATGGTGGGTGACGCAAAAGATTTTATGAAGGACGGTGACGAGATGGAAATCCAGTTTTATAACGGGACGCCCATTAACCTTACCTTGCCGAAGAATCTTTGGCTTGAAGTGACTTATACCGAGACGGCTGTGAAGGGGGACACTTCGACTTCTGTGATGAAAGACGCAACGCTTGAGACGGGTGTGGTTGTTAAAGTCCCGGCGTTTATTAAGGTCGGAGATGTCGTAAGTATCGACACGGAAACGTATGCGTATAGGGAACGTCGCAAATAGATAAAATTGCACAGGATAGCGAGCTACTGCGTCAGAAGATGCGTTGCTCGCTCTCCGTACTTTAAGTACGGTTCGCTCCGCTACTCCTTCTTCCTTGTATCTCATCTATCCTGAGCAATTTTTAGATTCATTATGGTAGTATCTCGTGCTGAACATAAATTAGAAAATGCATCTACTGCATTTGATTTTGATTTTAGGGGGAAAGTGGTGCTGGATATTGGGTCGAGTACGGGAGGGTTTACGGAATATGTGCTTTCTCGAGGGGCGAAGAAGGTGGTTGCGGTGGAGAAGGGGACGAAGCAGATGAAGACGCCGCTGAGGTTTGACCCGAGGATTGAACTGCACGAGAAGACGGATATTTTTGAGTTTGAGACGGAGGAAAAAATAGACGTGGTACTGGCGGATGTGTCGTTCGTTTCTTTGACAAAAGTATTAGCGAGAGCTAAAGAAAAGTTTGTCCAGGAAAAGACCGATATGTTAGTAATGTTGAAGCCGCAGTTTGAGGCAGAAGAACGAGAATTAAACCGTGGGGTGGTGAAAAACGAAAAAATGCGCCGGGAAATTATTAAACGTTTCGAGCGATGGTTGGGAGAAAATGGTTTTTTGGTGAGAGCAAAAAGAGATAACAGTTTGGCGGGGAAGAACGGAAACGTAGAACGATTTTATTATCTTGCGCTTGCAAAATAAAGCGGTTTTGCTTATAATGAACGTATGAGTATTCTGAAAGGAGTGGGCGATTTCTTCGCGATGGATATTGGGACAACTTCGATTCGCATCGTGCAACTTTCTGGTGATGCGACGAAGGGTTGGAGTTTGCAAAAATATGCTTATGTGCCGGTAGACGAAAAGACGATTCAAGATTCGTCGGAGTTGGGACGGAAGAAGTTCCAAGATATTATAACAACGGCGATTACGCAAGCTGGGATTCGGACAAAAAACATTGCGATTGGTCTCCCGGCGGATAAGACGTTTACTTCGGTGATAGAAACAGATAACCAAGAGCCGAAGGATTTGGACAAGACGATTAGATACCAGCTAGACCAATATATCCCGATGGCGGTAGATGAAGCTAAAGCAGACTATAAAGTCTTAGGTTTGTCGCCGAACGACCCGAACAAGGCAGAAGTATTAGTGTCTTCTACGGCGAAAGAATATGCCGAGCAGACGCTAGAGATGATTGAAGGCATGGGGTTGAACGTTGTAGCGATGGAGCCGGAGCCGCTGGCGATGGCGCGCGCGTTGATGCCGATGGATTCGATTGGGGACGCAAGAATGATTGTGGACTTGGGCGAGCGAACAACGGACCTAGTAGTAGTATACCAAGGAGCGCCGAGGTTGGTGCGCTCGATTCCGGGCGGGTTTGACTCGTTAGTGAAGACCGTGGCGACGTCGCTCTCGGTGCGAGAAGACCAGGCGCGGCAGTTTGTGCTAAAGTTTGGCTTGGCGCAAGACAAGATTGAAGGCCAGGTGTTTAAGGCGCTCGATGCAACGCTTGAGAACTTTGCGTTGGAGCTAACTAAGTCAGTGTCGTTTTTCCAGGGGAAGTACGTCAACGTGAAGGTTGGTGGGATTGTGCTTTCGGGCTTTGCGGAGATTATTCCGTTTATTGCAGAATATATTGAGGCGAAGACGGACGTGCCGACGATGCAGGGGAACCCGTGGCAGATGGTGCGCGTGTCTTCCGACCAACAGCAAGCGTTGGTGTCGGTGGCGAGCGAATTTGCCGTGGCGATTGGTTTGGCGGAGAGGAGTAATGAGTAATGTTTGAAATTAACCTAGTTCCTGACCTTAAAGCGGAGATGATTAAAGCGCAGAAGATGCGCAACGTGGTGTTCTTTATCTCGGCAGTGATTGCGATGATTGCGGTCGGTATGGTGTTGGTGTTGATTTCTATTAGAACAGCACAAAATATATCGATTAGCGAGAAAGACGAGCAGCTAATGATGATGTCTAAGAAGTTAGAAGAATATGATGATTTGGATCAGTTGTTGACGATTCAAGAGCAGCTGAACGGGTTAAGCCAGATTGACGGTAATAAAAAGGTGTTATCGCGCGTGTTTACGTTCTTGTCGGCCTTGTTGCCGAGTGGCGCAGATACGATTCAGATTTCTTCGCTAAATGTAAACTTGGAGGATTCGACGATTAGCTTCGACGGGCAGGCAAACGCTGGCGCGGGAACGGACGGAATTGACTACCGCGTATTGGAGTCGTTCACGAAACAAGTAGAACTAATGAAATATGATTATGGGCGTTATGTGGACGCAAGCGGGAACGAGATTCCTTCGCGGTGTATCGTCGAGACGGACGATTTGGGCCAGCCGTTTGTGGACAGCGAGGGATATTTCTATGCTAAGTGGACGCGAAACGTAAAAGATTGCGACCCGAGCGTTAGCTCAGATTCGGAATATGCGTCGAGTGGCACAAGCACTTCTTCGGGCATTAACTCGAACGTAGTAAAAGCTTGCCAGGGGACTGGAGACGAATGTATTTATCGGACGCCGTTTTTGAAAGAGAACGACTCGAACAACTGGTATAGCCGAGGATATATGAAGACGGACGGAACGATTGAAGGTGTGCCACACTTTGAGAGCCAATGTATTACTTATTCGGGCGTAGAATATAGCGGAAAAATTACTTGGTCAAACGAAAACAACTGTCAGCTGGCGCCGGAGGGGATTGTGGTTTCGAACTCAAGCAACGGGCGTGAAAGCGGAGGCGGGCTAGTCTTAAGATTTAGTGCGACGATTTATATGAATCCCGAGGTGTTTCTATTCTCTAATAAACATATGTTTGCGATGGCGCCAACAGGACGGACTAACGTGACGGACTCGTTTGTGCAAATTGGCAATATGTTTAGTGAGAGAGCGATGGATTGTGAAGAAGGCGATACGAGCTGTCGAAATTAGGAGAGAATATGACAAAGAAAAACGATAATCAAACCGGAAAAAGATTAAAGATTAGCAAGGCGCAGGGCAATATGTTCGGCGCGGTGGCTGGGGCGGCCGTGGCGTTAGGGATGTGCTTGGTGCTTGGGGTGTATTTCTTGAAGTATATTAGGTTTAACTCGGCAGTACTGAGCGCGAAAAATGAGGCACTAAAGAGCTATAGTACGGCGATTAAAGAGCTGGGGGTTTGTCGGAGCCCGAAGAAAGACATATATACCGTAAACGAGCTGGATAGTTGTAAGCCGAATGAACTGAGAGTGAGCGAAGTGCCGAACTCTTTGCGTTATAACGTGATGGTGACGATGGCACAGAACTCGGCGCTGGAGAGCGTGGGGCGGAACGGCTTGACGGTGTGCGTGGACTCTTCAACAGGAGAGAAGATGAGTTATAAAGAATTGTTTAGCCGCTATGAAAACGCGACGAACGATGACGACAGGGCAATGTATTTGGAGATTTTTGGAATGTGTTCGGCACTAAGGGCAATCCCCGATGCCTTGCCTTCGGCGAAGAACGAACTGGCTCTAATGGCGAGCCTAGATAAAATCTTTAAGATGTCGGAGTGGGAACCGGATTCGATTGCGCCGGGCGGAGACGCGATAAGCGGACTGGAAGGCCTGGGAGCGATTTCGGTAAACCTTTCGGTACACACGACCAACACAACGACCGTGAGAGTGCTCCGTAATATCGAGAAGAGCATTCGCGAGTTTAGCATTAATTCTGCAACGATTGAGTGGAGCGGGAATGATCAGCTAAGCGTGGTGGCGAACGGTGTAGCTTATTATACGGAAGAGGCGGGGCTAAACGAGGGAATTATGACCGTGCGTGGCAATGGCAAGGTAAGTAAAACAGGAGGATCAGCAGAATAATGAAACTTTCTGATTATATTAGCATGATTGGGGTGGCGGTGGTTGGAACAATTTTGGCGTATTTCTTGATGAACTCGCTGCTGGGCGACCCGAAAGACAAGACCGTGAGCTTTGAGTATTTGACGGGCGTAACGAGTAGCTTAGTGGACCCGGATAGTGAGATATTTAACAGCGCGGCGATTAACCCGACGGTGGAAGTTTATGTGGGGTCTTGTGTAGACTTAAACCAGGACGGCGTGATTTCTAAGTCGGAGTTGGTGGAATGTGGCCAAGCAGACCCGGAGACAAACACGGGCGCGACCTCTAGCTATGATTATTTAGAACAGAATAATGGGCTGTCGAACGCAGAGAACGAAGCAATAAATAAACAAAACGGCTATGCGAGCGGAACGACGGCGCAACAACGTGAAGCAACAGAAAAGAACATTGACGACAACGCAGCTTCGAGCTCTACGACGAAGAGCTGCGACCTTAACGGGGACGGAGTGGTGAGCACGGCTGAGATTCAAGCTTGTAATTCTGATTCTGATCGTCAGACAACAGTGTCGGGGAGTTAGGCCGTGGCGTTGCTGACTCGTGACATACAAGACAGAGTGGTGACCCTGCTGGTAGAAGAAGGATTAGTTGACGGACAGCAGATTGATCAACTGAGACTACAAGTAGCGCAGAACAAGCAACCGATTTTGTCGGCGCTAGTAGCGCAGAAGATGACGACGAACGAAACAATCACTCACGCTACGGCGGTGGTGATGAATGTGCCGTATGTGAACTTAAAGAATGTAAAGATGGAGCCGGAAGTTCTGGCGAACATCCCGAAGGAAACGGCAGAGCGAAGCATGGCGATTCCGTTACTAGTGGCGGACGGCAGGATGTCGGTGGCGATGCTTGACGTGACGAACGTGCAGGCGACGGATTATTTGGCGACGCTAGTGAAGATGCCGATTCGGACAGTGATGGCGAGCGAAGAGGGGATTCGGGCGGTTTTGTTGCAGTATCAAGGCGACTTTTCTAGCGTAAAGAAGGCGGCGTCAGCGTCGGAACAAGAAGCGGCGAAGAAAAATGCGGCAGGGAACGAAGTTAAGACCATCACGCAGGATTCGCCGATTTCTAAGGCGTTGAACTCGATTCTAGATTATGCGGCGAAGTCG
>CAYUIH010000014.1:0-662 GCA_964444775.1 uncultured Candidatus Saccharibacteria bacterium | reverse complement strand
ATATTCACATCGAGCCGTTGGAAAATTCGCTGGTGATTAGATGCCGGATTGATGGCGTGTTGAGACAGGTGATGGAACTGCCGAAGGCGATTGAGCCGGCGTTGGTGTCGCGTATAAAAATTTTGTCGAATTTGAAGATTGATGAACACCGGATTCCACAAGACGGTCAGTTTACGGTGGCGGTAGATGATAAGGAAATTGATTTGCGTATTGCGATTTCGCCGGTGGTGTGGGGTGAACAGGTGGTGATTCGTCTTTTGGATAAGACGGGTACGGCGATGGAAGTGGAGAAGATGGGCATGACGGGGCGCGCGCTAAGGACAGTGAACAAGGGAATTGAAAAACCGAACGGCATGATTTTGACTTCGGGGCCGACGGGTTCGGGTAAGTCGACGACGTTGTATGCGTTGATTAAGAAGATTAAGAGTGAGTCGATTAACATCGTAACGCTGGAAGACCCGGTGGAGTATAAGATGGACGGTGTAAACCAGATTCAGGTGAACGTAGACGCAGGGCTAACCTTTTCTTCGGGGCTACGCTCGATTTTGCGTCAAGACCCGGACGTGGTGATGGTTGGGGAGATTCGTGATGAAGAGACGGCGAGCCTAGCGGTGCAGGCGGCGCTCACGGGGCACTTGGTGTTTTCGACGCTGCACACGAAC
>CAYUIH010000013.1:0-10298 GCA_964444775.1 uncultured Candidatus Saccharibacteria bacterium | reverse complement strand
GAGGTCGCGGGTTTGATTCCCGCACGCTCCACCATTTTTGTTTTTGACTTTTTATGCTATAATGTCCCCAGTTAAGATGGGTTAAGGTACATTACAAGTTAAGATGTGTATAAAATCTAGCACAAAGGAGGGGATTATGTGCTTACTATGTTCCAGACCTTCTTGTTAATCAACAAGAAGACTATGCGGGAACCGATTATTAGTTATGCTGGCCGGCTGATTCGGAAAAACGAGCTAAAGCGCGACGTCGAAGTCATGATGAAAGCCCTGATTATTCTCGGGCTGAAGCCTGGCGAGCTGTTGATGCTGCATATGCCGCTGATCCCGGAAGGGATTGTTTTGACTTTTGCGGCCAATGCGCTCGGCATCCGAGTCGCCTATGCCAACTACGAAGGTCCCGAAGAAGAGTTGAGAGAGGAAGTTGTGCGTTATAGCGCCAAGGTTGTCGCTCGTTATTACGAAGCGTATGGCGATGAGCCCGCCAAAATCCATTTTGAGAGCGGCTCCGTCAACATCTACCTCGCAGAGTACAAAAACCTCTATCATCTCGCCGTCACGGCCTACGTCGACCCAAGGTTGATGCGCCTCAAGACGGTATTTACTCGCGCTCCGATGATTTTTCTCCAGACTTCTGGCTCGACTGCCGTCCGTCCCAAAGGTCTTCCGTTTTCAAACTGGAATATCTTCTGGTCGCTCGTCTACGCCGCCCAGTCCACCGGCACCACCACTCATTCTACGGAGGTTAAGAAAGCTCTTTGCGTGCTCAACTTCCGTCATCCGTATGGCTGGATGCCGCTCTTTGTCAACGTGATGGGCGGGAACTGTGTTGAGCTGGCTGCCGGCGCGACGCCCGAGCACATCGCAAAGTGGTATCTCTCCGAGCCCAGCTACATCTATGGCACGCCGCAATTTCTCCGCGAGTTTATCGCCCGGA
This sequence comes from uncultured Candidatus Saccharibacteria bacterium, assembly GCA_964444775.1. Lineage (GTDB taxonomy): Bacteria > Patescibacteriota > Saccharimonadia > Saccharimonadales > Saccharimonadaceae > Nanosyncoccus. The sequence goes on along the minus strand of CAYUIH010000013.1, from coordinate 9,364 downwards.
CGCCGGCGGATGCCAATCTGTCGTTTCTCCATGCGTTCTTTTGCGCTGGTGATTCAACGGAAGAAGAGCTGTTTGCAGAGTTTGCGGAGTTTTGCCGCCAGCATAACGCTTCCCAAGCAGAGATCCGCAATAACTACGGCGCTGGCGAACTGCTTTGCGTCGGCACTACGTCCGACGGTATTCCGCATCGTCCCGGGGCTTCCGGCAAGTTTTATAGTGGCCCAGGCCTAGAGTGGCTGATTGTTGATGAAGACTTGAATCCGGTCCCGCCGGGTGTGAGCGGAGAAATCATCGTCCATTCGCGAACCATGATTAAGGAGTATTACCAGAATCCAGAGGAGACTGCCAAGGTTTTTCGCCAGCTCAACGGCAAGACCTACTATCTGACCGGCGACTACGCGTCGCTGGACGCCGACGGCTACGTCTACATCCTGGGGCGCAAAAAGCGTTTCTACCAGCCGCGCGGCGCCACCGACAAAGTCAATTGCGAGACTATCGAGCACGCGCTTCTGGCCGCACACGATTTGGTTGCTGACGCTGGGGTAGTGATTTATTATCTCCCAGACAAGTCCAAGTCTAGTTGCGCCTACGTCGTCCCGGCGCCCGGCGTTGCTCCGTCGGCAGACACTCGCCGGCAGATTATGGCGTTCCTGGGCGCAAGGCTTCGCCCGTTCCAGCTCCCAACCGCTCTCGAATTTCTCGACGCACTGCCGATGCTTGGCTCCGGCAAAGTCAACTATCCAGAACTCGAACGGCTCTGCCGTTCTCAATGCCCATCTTAACTCTCCCGCCCGAATTTTCGGGCGGTTTTTCTTCCCGTTTGATAAAGATTGTGGTAAACTAAAAGTAACGGTAATTTATACGGAGGTTTTATGCAACTTATTACGTCTTTACTCTACGCCGTCGCCGTCCTGACGTTCCTCACTGGGCTGTCGATTCTTTTCGGCGCGACAAAACAGGCGCGCGGAAGCGCCGTCTGGTTCTGTATCGCAACGGTTGGTGCCGCAGTCTGGTCTAGCGCTATCGCCGCTTTCCTGACTCTTTCGGAGGCGCACGCGGATTTAGCCCCGTTGCTCGTGGTTGGGATTATTGCCGGGATTACTCTGACCGATGTCGCCTTGATTGGCTATACCGGCTGGGATTTTGGCCCTGCCGGCAAGGTTGCTACTTTGGTCTTTGCCGCTCTCGGTGCGGCGCTCGTTGGGCTTCAGGCCTACGATTCTTCCAGGTTCTACACTCACGTTACCTTCGGCAACGAATTCAACACCATTCACACCGCCGGCGGCTGGTATCTTTATCTTCTGATTGCCTTCTTCTTCCTCATCTCGCTGGTTTATTCCGGCTTCCTCGGCAAGATTATTGCCAAGACCAAGAACAAAGGCGCTAAAAACGGCTTCCGGCTCTTCCGTGCCGGTCTCTCCGTTGGCGGGATTCTCGCGCTGGTCTTTGATTTACTGCTTCTGAGCTCGCATCCTCATCTTTCCTGGATTGGCCCGATGGCAGTTTCTATCTCCGTGATTACGTTTTATTATTCCATCGTCCGTTACCGGATTCTCGCTCTGCGTGGCGACTGGATGAACATCTTGTCCTACATCATCCTTACCATCGCCGGCGTTATCGTCTATTTGATGATTTTCTACGCCGTCTTTACGTCTATGTTCCGCGTCTCCAGCCCGTCGTCTGATATGCTAGTCTTCAATCTCATTATGGTCGCCATCTTCCTGCTCTTGATGCCCGCCGTCTCAGAAGTCTCCTCGATGATTCGTGCTTTCCTCCCCAATAGACATCTCGATATGGGCTACATCGTAAAGAAGCTCAATCTCCTCAACAAACAAAACGTCGAGCTAAAGGAGCTGGCCAATTTCCTCGCTACTCAACTCAAGCTCGATTACGTCGGCTTCCTGATTAACGGTCGTCTCTACAGCTCCCGCCCGGTCGATTTACCTAGCGACGCCCTGGCTCAGCTCGCCAAGACCAAACCCCCCAAGTCCGGCCTCTGGCAAGATTTTACTCCCCCGCGTGAGCTAGAGGAGACGGTCGACCGTCTCGCCGTCCTCTATAATTCCCGCGACGAAGCTTTTGGCGAGATTTTGCTCGGCAAGCCCTCCAGCCGTCATATTCTAGAGAAACGTGATTTGATTCAAATTGAGATGGTGCTCCGTCTCGCTGGCGTGATTATCGACGGGGAGGCCAAATGACCGCCGCCGCGGCCGCTCTCAAGCAGACTCGGATGACGATTCTTTTGTCGGTCAACGCCGCTGCCATTTTGATTGCTGGCGTGTTGATTGCCGGGGCGATTTGGGGTAGCGACCGTGAGTTCCGCGCCGTCAACGAGCGCTCCGACGAAGTCTCCGACGCCCTCGAGTCGACCGAGCTGCTCGCCTCTGTCTCCGATTCTTCAGAAGGGAAGACTGTCTCCTCCGCCGACGGCGTAGTCTACACCGTCGCTAAAAACGGCTGGATCTCTTCCGACCCAGTTAAAAACAACGAGCTCTGGAACGAAACTTCTCTCACGTTGTATCAAACCGCCGATATAGATCTCTGCGTCGGGGGGAATCTCACTGATCTCGGCTCGATGTACTGGCAGTCGTCTAATCGCGATGTTATCTCCGGCTTTTATAACACCGCCCGGACTTGGCTCGGCTACGATTCTTCGGTTTGCCGCTACCCCATCATCACCGGCACCGGCACCACCACCATCACCGCCGGCACATACGATGGCAAACGCCACGATTCTATCACCGTCACCGTGATAGAAGTCCCGACCGAACAATGGAAGCGTGAAGTCCTCGAGCTCGTCAACAAAGAGCGCGAGAAAAACGGCCTTGCCACCCTCGAGTGGGGGACTACCTGCGAGGCTGGCGCCGCTATTCGCGCGCGCGAGCTGATGTATAATTATTCGCACACTCGCCCCGATGGCTCCAGCTGGGAGACGGTCTGTCCGCTCCCCGAGTCGGGCGGCAGTAGCGGAGAAAACTTAATGGCCGGCAATGCCGCCGTCTCGCCCAAAACCGTAGTCGAAGCCTGGATGAACTCTCCCGATCACCGCGCCAATATCTTAAGCCTCAACTTCACTAAGCTCTCCGTCGGCTTTATCTTCGACCCAGCAGCTCAATATAAAACCTATTGGTCGCAATTCTTCTCGACTTATTAAGCTAACCCGGAATTAGGCTAGCTTTTTCTTAGTTAGTCTAATCGCAAATCCGCCGCCCGGCGCCATCCAAACGTCTAGCACCCCGCCATTTTTCACCGGCTTAGTTTCGATAACAATATCGAGCGGGTTGTCGCGATAATGCGCGGTCTCCGAGTCGCGATAAATCTCGGCGGTATATTCTCCCTCGGGCAAAAAGCCGAAGTCGATCCGAATGCTGTGCGCCGCTTCGTTTGTTACTCCGCCGATAAACCAATCTTCTGTGCCACGCCCTTGCCGCGCCACAACATAATACTCACCAATTGCGCCATAAAGCGGCACGGTCTTCTCCCAGTTTACGGGGACGTCGTGGATAAACTTATAAGCGTCCGGCCGCTCGTCTTCATAAAAGCGCGGGCGATCCGCCGCCATCATCATCCCCGACGGGATTGTTACATAATAAGCTAACTGCCGCGCAAGGGTGGAAGAAATTCGCTTTGTGCCGTTCGTTACATCAAAAATCCCGGGCGTATAATCCATCCCGCCGGAGAGGAGCCGCGTAAACGGCAGAATGCACGCGTGCGACGGCGACAGCGCCCCGCCTTCATATTCCTGCCCGCGCGCACCTTCCCGTGTGAGGAGATTCGGGAACGTCCGTTCGATGCCCGTCCCCTTTATCGGCTCGTGTACGTCGAGACAGATATGATATTTTGCCGCGAGCTCAAGCGCCTTTTGATAATGTTGCACCCCCAGCTGAGAATGGTGGTATTCGCGCTTACCCTGGATAGTCATCATCGAGCCGGCATAGCCGGGTTTAATATAGCGAATTCCGTGGTCAGCGCAGTATTTATAAGCCTTCTCCAGCTGAGCTTCGTAATTATCAACAAACCCCACCGTTTCGTGGTGCCCCACTAACTCTACTTTCTTTTCGGCGGCATATTTAGCAATTCGCTCCATGTCGCAATCCGGCTGAGGGAGGGTAAAATCCGTCGTCTTGCCGTTTTGGAGCCAGTCGCCGTCCCAGCCGTTGTTCCAGCCTTCAATCAACAGCCCGCCCAGCCCGAGCTTTTTACAACTGTCGATATATTGCAGGGCATGCGCCGTGGTTGCGCCGTGGCGTTCGCCCGTCGCCCAAGTCCACTCACCTACAAACATCGCCCACCAAATCCCCAGGAACTTCAGCGGCTTTACCCAGGAGAAATCTGCCCGCGGCGGATCGTTAAGGTTTAAAGTCATTCGGTTGGTAATTAAATCTACCGCGCGGTCGGCCACCATAATAACCCGCCAAGGCGTGTTAAATGGAAGCTCCACCCGCGCCCGCACTCCGTCCGATAGCGGCGTGATGTCGGCGCGCAGAGCCTTCCAATCGTCGAGCTTTAGCGTCATCTCGCCATAATCATAGAGCGCCGCTTCGTGGAGCGCGATATAATAATGGTTGGGCAATTTAAAGGTCACCGGTGTATGAACCGACTCAGAGAGCTCAAACGCCGGTACTTTTTCATAATTATATTCGTAGCGATCGGGCTGATAGGCGGGAATCTTCCACGCTTCCGCGTTAAGGTCTAGGTTAAACTCGGTTAGCTCGTCTAAAATTTCCGCCCGCGAAAAAGCTGGCTGGGGCGGCAACTCATAGCGAAAGGCCACTCCGTCGTTAAACACTCTAAAGCGCAAGGTTATTAGGCGCTTGGTTTCGTTTGTCTCGGCGAGATAAAGCGTCAGCTCGCGGTAGTGGTTTAAAATTATCCGCTCCTCCCCCCAAACCGTCTCCCATTCGTTCTTTACTTCCTTTTCTGCTGTTCGAACTAAGGAAAGATGGTCTTTAAGCGGCTCGGCGCCCTTAATAGCCATCCCGAGGCGCGACTTCTTGATAATTTCGGCTTCGTCTTTCTCGACTCGATAACTAAGGTGGCCGGCTTTTATCGCCACGTTTAAAACCACCCTCCCGTCTGGAGAGGCTACCGTCTTCTCGACGTCTGTGTGCGGTCGACGCCTAAACAACCACTTAAACATAAGCCTATTATATATATATTTGCCAGAAAATGCTAGTTTTTCTCGCTCGAAAATGATAATATGAAATTGTATGAAGAAGAAATTAGTCGTTGGCTTGTTGTGCTTCGTCTTTGCGGCTGGGCTAGGTTGGTTAGGGGTACAGTTTTTTACGCACACGGGGTTGTTTAAAATCCCCGGCATTGTCCGCTTTAGCGAAAGTTTCCCAGATTCTGAAGCGGCGGAGATTCAGGCTCTCTTCGACCCGCCTGAGGTTGAGCTAGATAAGGATATTACTTTCTCTAAATTCGTTGCCGACGCCCCTTCTACCGCGCCGAACGCTTATCTTTTAGAGATTTACGTTCCCACCGCCGACTTTTACGAGTCTCAAAACACTATCTCCGCCGCCGAGTTCGACGCTTTATTTTCCGAACGCAACCCGAGCGTTATTAAGCTCGACGCTCTCGACTCGACGCGTAAGCTCCTCGCCGTCGATGGCGCTTATTTTCTCGACACTTTCGCCTCCGGCGCTAAATTCGAATACCTCCGCGTTGAGGGCGAGTCGGAAGCGGATTTAGAACTAGTTAACACCCTCCTCGCGCCTAAGCTAAAAACCTTTCCCGACCAAACTTCGGTCTTAACCTTCGCTCAGACTGGCGTGACGGCGCTCGCTCGGCGCGTCAACACCAAGCTAGACCAAGTTGGTTCGGCCACTTATTTCTCCGAGGCGCTCGCCCCCTTCCTCTCTAAATTCGACTTTACTCACACCAGCAACGAAGCCTCTTTTTCCTCCCAAGCTTCCGGTTCCAACATCTGCTCTCGCTGGGAATTTGTCGACGCACTCACCGCGCTCGACGTTAACGTTGTCGAGCTCACGGGGAACCATAATCTCGACTGTGGCGCCCAAGCCGCCCTCGACACTCTCACGCGCTACGCCGACCTCGGGATTAAAACCGTCGGTGGCGGGCGTAATGCCGAAGATGCGGCAACGCCCCTCGAGCTAGCTCAAAAAGACACCAAGATTACCTTCTTCGCCTATAACCAGTCGACCGGCGGTGCCACCCTCGGCGACACTCCCGGCGCCAACCAATACTATCCCGAAGATGCCCAAGCTAGAATCTCCGCAGCTAAGAGCAGGGGCGACTTTGTGATTGTCGATATTCAATACTACGAATGTAGCGAATATGATTATTCCTACGAAAACACTTTTTGCGACCACGCCAACTCTTCCGCTGGCGACCAAATCGGCGTCTTCCGTAGTTTGATCGACATGGGTGCGGATTTAGTCGTGGGCACTAGCGCGCATCAGCCCCAGACTTTTGAGCGTTATGGTAGCGGCGCGATTTATTATGGCCTCGGGAACTTGTTTTTTGACCAGAGTTGGTGGCCCGGGACTACTCGTTCGCTCGGCTTAGTTCATTATTTCTACCAAGGCAAACTGCTCCAAACTCGCCGCTTCGGCACGGTCTACGACGATTCTTATCAAACCCGGCTTATGGACGACGCCGAGCTGGTTAGCTTTATCGCTCGCCTAAACGAGGCGCGCCCATGAGCGATCCGCTAGTTTACATCCCTAAGACCGGCCCCAACGCCCCGCGTTATAAAACCGCTCCCCAGAAGAAGCGAAAAAAATCTAAGGGTCTCCAAACTTTTCTCGACCTTATTGTGGTTTTGCTTGTTGCCGGCGCCACCTACGCCATGTTTAAGCTCACCAACGTTAAGCCAGAGAACCAAGAAATCAACAACCCTACCGTCGCCCAAACTTCCGAGCCTTCAGAAGAGCCAGAGGCCGAGCCGGAAGCCGAGTTTAACCTCCAGCCGGTCTTAAGTAGCTGGCTGTCTGAAGTTGGCGCTAGCGTCCCCCAGGCCGGGATAGTCGTGTTCGACCTCGATAATTCCGCTATTCTCGCCCAGGTTAACGCCGAGGCGCCCTTTAGCGTCTCTCCGAGCTCAGAGTGGTTTGCTCAGGGCGGCGTCACGACTCCGCTCGCCGTCCTCGACGCGCTCGCTAGCTATCTCGACCAGCCAGAATACTTTACCGGGGCGGCTAGCGAAGGCCTTTCTAAATCGCTCTCCACGAACGTTATCCCTTCCGAGCGGCTTAACCTCGCTCATAACGGCGCCTACTATACTATATATAACACCGTCGTTGTTCTTAGGTTTAAGGATTATAATCGTCGCTTCGCGGTCGTCGCCCTCTCTAAAGATACCTCTACCGCGGAGGATTTCGCTCGCCTCGGCGCCATGTTAGAGGAGGCTATTCTCGCCTATCTCGAGATAGAATAATCTTGTCTTAGCAACCCGCGCTAAACCACATTTTTTAACAAAAACAAGAGTTGGAAGCGCCGTGTGCTTATGCTAAAATAAAACGTGTATGGTGGAGTATAAACAGAAGAGCTCTTCTCTGCGAGGAAGGCTCTCGGCTAATCTGCGAGGTTTGCTCCCGCATAATTTGCGGGGAGATTCTCTTGTTGAGGTTATGTTTGCCGTCGGCATCTTCGGCATGGTGGCTGTTGGTGCGATTCAAATCATGAACCGCGGCCTCTACACTGCCCAAGATACGCTCGAACACACTATGGCCATGAACGAAATGAACTCCCAGGCGGAGTCGCTTCGCTTTATCCACGAGGCCTACGTTAACTCCGAGGAGCTCTCTGGAGAAAACGCTTACAACTCTATTTGGCGCGAAAGCATCAAGTCTAAGATGTATAACACCGAAGAATATGAGTTTAGCAAGTTCCAAGAGTTTCAAGAAATCTACGATCTTATCTCTCGCGGTGGTGGCGAATATAAGGGGGAAACCTATTATACCTGCGACGACCTTTATAAAGTCCTCCCAGAGAATGCCTTTGTAATCGACCCTTCGCTCCTCTCCGAGAGCTCTGTCTCCGACGCACTTAAGGACAACACTATGCTCCAGCCTTCGGCGATTTCTCCGCGCCTCTTCCGGGGCGATTCGTCGTCGCTCACCGACGCTTCCGTGATCACCGGCGACACTGCCGACACCGGCGCGCTCGCTTCCGCCGACGGGATTTGGGTTCTTGGCGTCGCCTCCACCAGCGGGATTTATTGCGATGTCGACGTTCCCGGCGACGGTAAAGATTTCCGCCCAGATTATTACGATTTTTATATCCAAACTTGTTGGGATACAGTTGGCTCCGGCGCCCCCGCCACCACTTCCACCACCATCCGCATCTTTAACCCCGACCAAATCAAATACCTCACCGACCTCAATGTTTCCTACTCCACCGACGTCGCGATTCTCCTCGATAAAACTGGCTCTATGGGCGGCGTTATTGCCCGCTACACTGAAGATGCCATTAACGCCGGCAACGCTGTGTTTGCCGCCGGGGGTCGCCTCGCCGTTTATGATTACGGCGATGCTTGGTTCCTTCGCTGCGGCTTCGACACTTGCGACCCAGATAGTTTCGTCGCCGCTCTAAACCACGCTAGCGAAGACGGCGGTGGCGACGCTCCCGAGGCTACCGCGGCGACTGCCCTCGATGCGCTTTTGAACCAAGATTGGACTTCGGGCGGCGCCATTATCATCATGACCGACGTCAACTATCACGAGTCTGGCACGGTCAACGGCGTCGCTTATACTAACCTCACTGACGAGGTGATTCGCGTCGCTCAAGAAAAGGGCGTCCAGATTTTTGTCTTGGTTAATGCTGGCTCTGCTTCGGCTTATAACCGTCTCACCGAAGAAACCGGTGGCGCTATCTATCACGATACGGTCTCCGGCGTCTTCACCGAAATTGTCGACTCTCTCACGCCTAAAATCGCCACCGATTGCCAGCGCACGCCCGAGCCCGAACCGACTCCTGTCCCAGAGATTAACTATTACACCATCTATTTCAACGGCAACGGCGCCGACAACGCCAGCCTCGCCGTCGCTAAAGACCCGGCTACCGGCGAATATACCGGCTCTATCATGGCGCCTATGACCGGCGTCTATGGCGGTGAGGCGTTTACCCTCCGCAACAACGAGTTTACTCGCGCCGGCTACACCTTCGCCGGTTGGAGCACTAGCCCAACTGGCTCTGGCGGCCGCGCTTTCAACGACAACGGCACAGTTAGCGACACCTTGCTCGGCCTCACTGGCGAGGAAGAAATCACTCTCTACGCCAAGTGGGAAGAATCCGCCGCAGGCGACAAATGCGAGCCTGGTATCCCCGCTATGCAAGACTGGACTAACGACGCCCTCGCTAATCCCGGCGATACAATCACGCTCTGTGATCTTCGCGA
>CAYUIH010000012.1:0-10372 GCA_964444775.1 uncultured Candidatus Saccharibacteria bacterium | reverse complement strand
CCATTCCTTATGTCTACAACTTCTCCCTTACTGACCGCTCTAAAACTTTCGACGAGCTCGCCACCTTTGGCGGCCGCACTAGCCCGCTCGTTCTAGCCGGCGAATCAGCCGACCTCTGCCAGGCCACTTATAACGACCCTAAGAGCTGGAGCGTCGCCTACGCCGACTGGCAACGTCGCGCCACCTACGAAGTCCCTTCCGCCAACACCGCCTGGGCTTATGACCGCACGGAGCTTTATTCGGCCTTTGCCGCTTCCAATGGCGACCGCTTTGAACAAGCCCCGCCGACTTGTCTCCACTTTAAGCGTGATCTCAATTATCAAATCACCGAAATCCACCCTAAGGGGACAGGGAAGAGCCAATCTACTAAGGTCGCCGGCGAGAAACTCGAGCTTACCTTCCAAGGCCACGTTGTTCGCGAAGATACCAGCATCAACTACATCACCGACCTCTCTAAGCCCACCGTCACTTATGTTAGCTATATTGTCGACGGAGTAGACCATAGCAAACTCTCCGACGCCGGCCTTAACGCCGCCGTCTCTGGCGGAGTCTCCAGCGGCAACGCTTGCGACTTTATCACCAACAAAACCAGCTATGCTAAGGATTGTAAAATTATCTCCACCGTCTCTGAGGGCGACCTTACCCTTCCCGACGCTAGCGGCCTCTCTCGCGACTATTCTAAGGGCAAAAGCGCCTATGGCCCCAACGCCGACGGCAGTTTCTCCTACGATTTTGCCTACACCGCCCCCACTATCACCGTCCCCGACATCCCCGTCACTCAAAAATTCTGTGTCGCCATCGGCATCTCCAACTCCACTAGCTCTTCCTCCGCTGTCTTTGTCTCCCGCTCCTTCTGCGTTAACGTCACGGCCTATCCTTCCGTTCATGTTTGGGGCGGCAACGTCCAAACCAACGGCGGCATCAACACCAGTTTGAACAGCGTCCTCCGCACCACCACCTCCGGCGAAGCTAGCTATTCCTTTGGTTCCTGGGGCGACTTCGCAGTAATCGCCAACGGCTCCATCTCCAACATGGCCTCTGGTGCCACGCTCGCTGATAACGACACCATGAAAAGCCTGCTGAACGACACCTGTAAAATCTCCCCGCTTACCTTCGCTAACAACGAATGTAGCACGCATAAACTCGGCGAGGTCGGCGTCCTCATGGGCGCCAACAAGACCATTATCGAAAAGGTCAAGTCTAAATACTACGACTCCTCTCTCGAAGAAAACAAGAGCGACTTCACGGCCTATCCCGTCGTCAGTCATGACACGCTCGCCACTCGCTTCAACGTTAAAGCTGGCGCCGTCTCCACCCTCACCCCCGTCGTTATTTACGCTAAGGGTAACATCCAAATTACTCAAAACGTCACTCTTCGCGACCGCAAATACAGCACCAACTATGTCCCTCAAGTTATTATCATTGCCGACAACGACGCCGAAGGCAACCCTGGCAACATTCTCATTGAAGACGGCGTAACTCAAATCGACGCCTGGCTCCTCGCCACCGGCATCATCGACACCTGCTACCAAAACACTCTCAACGAGTCCGAGGCCATCAAACGGCTCTCCAGCAACTCCTGCAACCAGCCGCTCACCATCAATGGCCCGATTATCGCCGACAAGCTCTACCTCCACCGCACTCATTTCTCCGACAACTCGCTCGGCGCAGAATCTATCCCCGATTCTATCATCTTTGAGCCGGCCGAACTGCTCAACCTCTCCGCCACCACCTATATCTTCTCCGCCAGCGAAGCTACCCGTTCTCGCCAGCCCAACGTCACCTATCTCCGCCAGCTCTCTCCACGCTACTAATAAACTGCTTCGTTTTTTCGCCAGGTTATGATAAAATAAGTCTATACGGGCGTAGCTCAGTTGGTAGAGCACTGGTCTCCAAAACCAGGTGTCGGGAGTTCAAGTCTCTCCGCCCGTGCCACGATCCGATATTTCATACGCCTCCGGGCGTATTTTTTCTATAAAACCGCCCCCAACCCAAGCTTTTTGTGCTACAATAAGAAATGTGAAAATACTCATGCTCGGGTGGGAGCTCCCGCCGCATAATTCTGGAGGTCTCGGCGTTGCCTGCCTTAATCTTTCTCGCGCCCTCGCCACCGCCGGCGCCGAGATTGATTTTGTCGTCCCCTACGCCGCCCAGCACGAAGAGATAACTTTTATGCATGTCCTCTCCGCGACTCAGCTCGACCCGCTGTTTCGCTTTGGTCTCGGCGCTTACGATTCGGAGACCGTGGAACAGCTTCCTCTGCCCGACGTTAAGCTCCCTGCCGCCGTCGCTAAAGATCAAATCACCATTCGCCAAATCCAAAAGTCTTATTGTAACTTTGTCGAAAAATACCTAATGGAGTTTAAGCCCGACGTCGTCCACGCTCACGATTGGCTTACCTTTGAAGCTGGCGTCCTCGCCAAAAAGAACTTTGGCCTCCCCCTTATCGCTCACGTCCACGCTACCGAGTTCGACCGCGCCGGCGGAAACGGCGGGAATCCTCTCGTTCACGACATCGAATACGAAGGCCTCACTCTCGCCGATAAAATCCTCGCCGTCTCCGAAGGCACGAAACGCCTCATTCACGAAAAATATGCCATCCCCCTAGATAAAATCGACGTAGTCTACAATTCCCTTGACGAAGATTTTCTCCGCTCCGTCTACCATCTCCCGGAGAACAACTATAAATATATCGAAAGCCTTAAATCTCGCGGCTATACCATCGTCTCCACCGTTGGCCGCTTTACTATCCAAAAGGGTCTCACCCACCTCCTCCATGCCGCCGCCAAGGCCATCCATAAAAACCCTAAGCTCATCTTTCTTCTCGCTGGCGACGGCGAAGAAAAGTCTCAACTTATCGACCTCGCCGCCGAGCTCGGCATCTCTAGAAACGTAATCTTCTCCGGCTTTGTCCGCGGCCAACAACTGCGCGATATCTACGAGCTTTCTGATGTCTTTATTATGTCTTCCGTCTCCGAGCCGTTTGGTCTCACTGCCCTCGAGGCCGCCCATCACGGCGACGTGCTGATTCTCACCAAACAATCCGGCGTCGCCGAAGTCCTCCGCTCCAGCTTGCGCTACGATTTCTGGGACGAAGACAAGCTCGCCAACCAAATCCTCGCCGTCGCCGCCTCCGCCGCCCTCCGCGACACTCTCAAAACCGGCGTCATCAACGAATACCGCAAAATCTCCTGGAGCGACGTTGCAGAAAAATGTCTAAGGGCGTATAATGAAGTAAACCATAAGAGGAATTGATGCGCGGAATTTGCCTTTATCTCCATATCCATCAGCCCTGGCGCTATCGTGCCTACTCTATCTTCGACGTTGGCAACAACGAAAACTATTTTTTCGACCCTAACTATTACTCTAAACAGTCTAACGAACGTATCTTTCGCAAGGTCGCCGAAAAGTCCTATCGCCCTACCTTCGATTTGTTGGAGAAAAACCTCGAGAAACACCCTGGGTTTAAGTTCTCCCTCTCTATCACCGGCGTCTGGCTCGACCAAGCTGCCCTTTGGGAGCCAGAGCTGATTACTCGCCTCCAGAACATGGTCAAAACCGGCCGGGTAGAGCTTGTCGCCGAAACTTACTATCATTCTATGGCCTTTTTCTACGACCGCGACGAGTTTAAAGCCCAAGTCGCCCAGCAAGTCGCCAAGTTTAAGGAACTCTTTGGCGTCACGCCTAAGGTCTTTCGTAACACCGAATTTTCCTATAACGACGAAGTCGGCAAAACCGTCGAGGAGCTCGGCTTTGACGCCTGTCTAGTCGAAGGTTGGGATAAAATCCTCGGCTGGCGCAGCCCTAACTTTGTCTATCGCGCCGCCGGCACTAAAAACCTCCGGCTCCTCCCTAAGAATTATCGCCTTTCCGACGACATCGCCTTCCGCTTCTCCGACAAAAGCTGGAAAGATTGGCCGCTCACCGTCGAAAAATACGAGCGTTGGCTCGACGACGCCTGCCTCGACGGCAACCTCGTCAACCTTTTCATGGATTTTGAGACCTTTGGCGAGCACCAATGGAAAGAAACCGGCGTCTTTGAATTTTTCGACCACATACTCGACTCTTGGCTCGGGAAGTTCGATAATAAGTTCCTCACCGTCTCCGAAGAAGCCGCGATCAAGCCCGTTGGCGAGCTTTCCTTCCCCTGGACGGTCACCTGGGCCGACACCGAGCGCGACCTCTCTGCCTGGATGGGGAATCGCCTCCAAGACGAAGCTATGTCCGCCCTCTATTCCTTACGCCAGAAAATCCTCGAAAAACACGACCCAGCTCTGCTTGAAGATTTTCGCCGCCTCACCACTTCCGACCACGCTTATTATATGTGCACCAAATACTGGAACGACGGCGATGTCCACGCTTATTTCTCCGCCTACGATTCTCCCTACGACGCGTTCATGTATTTCCTAAACGTGTTGCGTAGTGTAGAATATAGACTAGATTTATGAAACGTTCGCGGTTTAGCCGACTAAAGTCTCACGATGAGTTGCCCGTTATTGGCGCACTCATTATTTTACTTATCCTGACCTTTTTTATCTCCAAGCCTCAAGCTCCCGCCGCTCCCCAAAGCCCAACTTATTATGCTAATGCACTATTTGACGCTTCGCGCATACATAAAATTGAGGTTAACCTTCCGCTCGAGTCACTTGCCGACCTCCGCACTTACCCAACCAATAAAACCAAATACTCCGCCACTGTCTCCATCGACGGGCTAGAACTCAGCCATGTTTCCTTCGCCACTCATGGCAACGCCTCGCTCTATGGCCTCGCCGAAGACGAAACTTCCGACCGCTATAGCTATAAACTAAAGTTCAACAAATATATCCGCGGTCAGACTTATCTCGGTCTCGACGAGCTCGTTCTCGACAATCTCAACTCCGACCCTTCCGGAATGCATAATTTTCTCGCTTACGAAATTATGCGCGCCACTGACGTTGAGGCCCCGCTTACTAGTTATACCGAGCTTTATATTAACGGCCAGCTCCAAGGCCTTTATCTCGCCACCGAAGAGCTAGACCAATCGTTTCTTAAACGTTATAACGAGCCTAAAAACGCCGCGCTCTATAAGCCCGAAGCCCTCGCCAACGACAACGACCGCATCTCTGCCCGCCGTCAATCGTTAGCTCAAACCGGCGAGCCCGAGCCGTTTCTTATTATCTCCGACGCTAAAAACCCCGATTTCGACTTTGAAGGCGTCGATCTAGTTTACCGCGGCGACGACCCATCGCTCTACGTCGGAATTTTTGAGAACGAAGTCACCAAAAACACCCCCGCCGACCGCGAACGGCTGATAGAGGCGATTAAGTCTCTTTCGCCTGGCTCCGAGCTAGCCCCCGAGGACTACTGGGACGTCGACGCGCTGATTCGCTATTTTGTCGCCCATAATTTCGTTCTAAACTCCGACAGCTACACTGGCTATACTGCTCACAACTACCTCATCAAAACCTCGCGCGGCCACTCCACTCTCCTCCCCTGGGATTATAATCTCGCCTTCCAAACTCTCTGGCTCGACGAAGATGATTCGCTCCCCGAAGGCGACCCGCTCGAATACGACATTGACACGCCCCTTCTCGGCCCCGAGCCCGAATCGCGCCCCCTCTGGCAACTTATCGCCACCAACCCCGACTATCTCGAACAATATCACATCGCCTTCCGCCAACTCCTCAACGATTATCTCCTCTCTGGCGACTGCCTCGAGACTATTAGCGAGACTTATTCGCTCATTCGCCCCTACGTCGAAGCCGACCCGACTAAGTTCTATACCCTAGACGAGTTCGACGCCGGAGTTGAATATCTCCATCGTTTTGTTTACCACCGCACTAAATCTATCGAAGACCAACTCGACGATACGCCTCAGTTAGAGTTGCGTTCGCGAGTTTATTAGCATAAGCCTCGCCCTCAGGAAGGAGCTTCTCGACTTGTTCGTTGGAGACTGCCAGATAGTTCGCCTGGAATTCGGTCAGAAGCTTTTCTACGCTCGCCGCGACTTTTGTCTTTAGCTCACCATAGCGCGTCTTACCCTCCCACTCTTGGATAACCTCGGCTAGCGGCCGATTATTTATCAATGCTTCAATCTGTAATAAATTAGAAATCCCCGGGCGTTCTTTCATATCGAACTTAATCTCCTCAAAGCTATCTGTCGTGGCCGACATAATCTTCTTAGCGGCACGCTTCGGGTCGTCGGAAAGCATGATTTTTGAATTTTCTCCCGCCGTCGACTTAGACATTTTCTTCTCCGGGTTCACCAAATCGCGAATCCGCACCCCCGTCGCCTCGCCCATAAACTCCACTTGGTGTTTCGTATCTTCCGGCACCACAAACGTCTCGCCAAACCGCGCGTTAAACCGCTGGGCTAAGTTCCGCGTCAACTCAAGATGCTGAAACTGATCCTCGCCCACCGGGACATAGTTCGCCCCATAGAGGAGAATATCCGCCGCCATCAATACCGGATAATCGAAAATCCCCACGTTAGCCGACTCTTTTCCAGCCGACTTTTCCTTATATTGAGTCATCCGCCCCATCTCGCCCATCGTCGCGATACAGTTCAGCACCCACGTTAGCTCCGCGTGCGCCGACACTCTCGACTGGCGATAAATGTGCACGTTTTCGGTTAACTTTAGCCCCGCCGCTAGATAGTATTTTATCGAGCGTAAGGTGTTTTCTTTAAGCGAGCCGTCCACCTCGGAGATAATCGAGTGTAGATCCGGCACAAACACATTAACGTTCATCTCTGCGGAATGTTGGTTCGCTAGCCGCACCATCGGCAGCAACGCCCCGAGATAATTCCCCAAAGTTAATTCACTGTTTACTCTAAGCCCCGTCAAGATTGTCTTTTTCATACTTCCATTTTACCATAACTTGTGCTAAAATAAAGCGCGTAAGGGGCATTAGCTCAGTTGATTAGAGCGCTTCAATGGCATTGAAGAGGTCATGAGTTTGAGTCTCATATGCTCCACCATGTCGAATTTTTAGATGTGCCCCATCTGGGGCATTTTTTGTCCCCTTAAACTCCCAATTTGTGTTATAATCACTCCATCTGGGGAGGGGAAGTATCTTAAAAGGAGATGATAGTTTGTTTACTTATGAAGACGCGTTTAAGCCCGGTTTCCGCAAAATGTTCCTCAACCTCTGGGACAGATACCAAATCATGATGAGGCAGATGCTAGTCACTCGGCGCGGCAACGAACGTTTCGGCCAATATGGCGATCGCGAGGTGTCGGATTTTCTCGATTTTGAGACCGTTATCATGACAGACGCCACCCACGTTTTTTCACTCTATAACCTTGTCGCGCTATTTAAAGAGTTTTTTGGCGATTCCTGGCCGCATTGGTTCGGCTTTCCGGAAAACTGGGAGACTGTCCGCGATATAATCGCTTACCACGATGTCGCGGAGACCAAAATCGGCGACTGGCCCAAAAACGGCACCAACGACCGCAAGCTTAAAGATCGGCTGGAGCTCGCGTTTATGACGGATTTCTTCGCAGATTTTCCAAACCAAAACGGCTCTAGCTTGCTCCGGCAGTTTATCCGTTTCCAGGCCAATCCGCCCACACTACCCAAGCTCTTTGACGATTTCGGGTTTATTCTCGACACCTGTCTCGCCGAAACCTACGGCGTCCACCTCCGCGTTTCGACCATCAAGAATCCCAGCAGGGAAGACCTAGCCGTTATCGAACAGCTCGGCCTCACACCCGACGGCACTGTCACAGAACTGTTGCTCCATAAATTCCTCGGCTCTATTGGTGACCATTACGCCCGCTTTATCTTCGTTGGTCTTATCGACGTCATCTTTGAAGATACCTATGGCCGTCCCGTCTGCGCCGCCGTCAAAAAACTCTATTAATCTCCTCCCGCCGTCTCTATCCAGAGGCGGCTTTTTATGGTATAATTCTCCTCATGATTATCACCGGCAAAAAGTTCTCCAAACCCGATATGTCGCGCGTCATTAACGGCGACGTTGTTTTGTCCTCCGCCCCAGAAAAGCCGGAGAAGTTTCGTCTCGACCACCTTCTTGTTAAACAGCATCCCGAATACAACCGTTCTTCTCTTCAAACCTTTATCAAATCCGGTTTTGTCTATGTCGACGGCGCCGTCGTCAAAAAACCCAACGCTCAGTTTGAACCATCCGCCAGCATCATCTTAGACGTGCCCGAGGCTAAAACTCCCGCCAATTTTCAATGTCCGAAAATACTGTTTGAAGATGCTCACGTTAAAGTCGTTGATAAGCCCACCGGCCTCCTCTCTATGGCTAAAGGCGAATACTGTCCCGAGCCCACGCTTGAAGATTTTGGCCTGCTTGTTCACCGGCTCGACCGCGACACCTCCGGCGTGGTTATTCTCGCCAAAGACCCGGAGACTCAAAAATTTCTCCGCAACCAATTCCAAAACCGCAAGACGCATAAAACTTACCTCGCCGTCGTTGAGGGCCACCCTAAGCTCCCCGAAGCTAAAATTGACCTCCCTCTCGCCCGCAACCTTAAGCACCCGACCACCTTCCAGGTCGACCCGAACGGCAAGCCTAGCGTCACGTTCTATAAAACCCTCAAACAGTCCGACCGCTATACTCTCCTCGAGCTTAAGCCTATCACCGGCCGCACACATCAGCTCCGTGTCCATCTTAAATATCTCGGCATCCCTATCCTCGGCGACCGTGTTTATGGCTCAAAGTCCAAAGTTTTGAGCGCGGACAAAACTTCCGAACCTCGCCTCTTTCTCCACGCCAAATCTCTCGAAATTACCCTCCCCGGCGGCGACCGCCGCATCTTCGAATCTCCCGCTCCGCCAGAGTTTAACGAGATTTTTGCCTAATGTTCTTCGACTCACTCGCCGAACTGCCCAAGTTGGCCGAAAAAACTAACTTTTCCATCTTCGCCGCCGACCCAGCTGCCACTAAACAGCTTTTAGAGCAAACTTATAAATCCCGCGTTCTTTTTCTCTCCCCAGACGCAAAAACCGCCAAAATCTCCGTCGAAGCTGTCCGCGATTTTACCGCCCTCACCGACGTTAAAGACAAGACCGATCGCTTTTTTGTTATCCTCTCCGCCGAAGCCTTAAACCCCGCCGCCGAGAACGCGCTCCTCAAAAACCTCGAGGAGCCCAAAGCCCACCATCACTTTATTCTCGTCACTAAAACCCCTTCCGCTCTCCTTCCAACCGTCCTCTCGCGCGCCCAAATCTTCTACCTCCGCGAGAAGGCCCTGCTCGACGCCCCTGTCCAGGCCGACGAAAAGGTTAAAGCCCTCGCTAAACAACTTATTATTGCCGACACGAAACAGCTCATCGCACTAAGCGGCGACCTCGCCAAGAAAAAGGATAATCCACGCGCCTACGCCCTCGAAGTCGTCGGCACCGCCATCGAAATCCTCTATAAAAGTTATTTTAAAACCGGCGATAAAAAGTTTTTAAAACGCCTCCCAAACCTCTTAACGCTCTACGACAATCTCGCCAAAAACGGCCATCTTAAGCTCCATTTTGTCGCCGATTTAATCTAAGTATGTTATAATAGAACTTATGTTAGGCTTTTTCCTAATTCTCTTGTTTGTCATTTTTCTTATTTTTGTTTATCCGCCTCTCCTTGCCAAGAAAAAGGTCGAGACCGAAAAATCCCCCAACTACAACGCTCAGATGAAAAAGCTCTGGAATATCGCCCAAGATTCTATGCGCGAGCGCAAGCCTCTCCGTGCTGAAAAGGCCCTTCTCACCATCTTAAAGTTCGACGAGAAAAACGCCGCCGCCTATAACCGCCTCGGGATTCTCTACGCTAAAGAAGCTAAGTTCGACGAAGCTATCGAGTGCTTCGAAATCGCCCAGTCCCTAGATAATAACCCTAGCTCGCTCCACAACGCCGGCCTTATTTATCTCGAAACCGGCGCCTACGAAAAGGCTGCCATGGCCTTTGAACAAGCCCTTTCCTTAGAGGGTGGCGTGCCGACCCGCTTTATCGCCCTTGCTAAAGCCCTCGAGAAGCTCGGCCGCCGCAAGGAAGCCATCGACGCCCTCGAGTCCGCCTATGAGCTCGACGCTAACACTACTACCCTCCGCCAAATCCTCGCTCTCTACGAAGCCTCCGGCGACCAAGAGGGAATTGAGTCCACTACCCTTAGAATCAACAATCAACTCGCCGCTCTTGCCACCAAAAAGCCCAAAAAACGTCCCCTCTCCCGCTCCTCTAAACTCAAGTCTGCCAAGCCTCGTTCGCTTAAGTCTACCATGTCTGGCGCTAGCACTCTTTCCCCCGCCTCGCGCACTCGCTCTCGTCTCTCCCGCCCCAAAATGAAATAAAAAAGAAGGCTCCGCTTAGGTTTCCCGCCTACGTTGCCTTCAGATATAGTTTCAAATGGAGCTGCGACCGGGATTTGAACCCGGGACCTCA
>CAYUIH010000011.1:8309-10443 GCA_964444775.1 uncultured Candidatus Saccharibacteria bacterium | reverse complement strand
GATCTTTAAGCCCGGCGGTGTCGACGAGCAGAAAACGGTCGCTGATTCTGGCGACAACATTGTCGCGCGTAGTCCCTTCTTCCCTGGCGACGATGGCGATGTTTTTGCGCGCAAAACGATTAAGCAAGCTGGATTTGCCAGCGTTGGTTTGACCGATTAAAGCGACGATAGGAAGGGATTTCATAGAGATATTATATCATATTTTTAGAGAAAAACAAAGAAGAAGTTAGCGGTTATTATGATATAATAGATTTATGGATTCGACCTCTGATTTGCAGGCTTATGAAGATAAGGCGTTAACTCAAACGCAGTTTGTGAGCCATGTGCAGGGTAAGGCCTTAGTAGACAAAAAGGCCAAGGTGAGCGGGCTAAAGAAGTAGGCGCCGCTTATCGCCGTGTTGATTCTGCTAATCGCCCTGCCGATTGTGATTTTTTCTACTACGGCGCTGTATCCGTTCCACTTTGTGGCGAACGTGACGAGTAAGGTAATGACGTTTATCTCGACGGTGAAGGAGAAGGTGTTATATGTAATTGATGAATACTTAAGCGGCGGGAAGATGCCGGAGCAGTTAGTAGAAGATTTAGAGGCGGAAGGCGTGGAAGTGGGAGCAGTGACTTCGACCGGAGAGTTTATTAAGACCAACCGCGTGATTGCGGAGGGAGCGGAATATACAGTGGCAGCGAGCGATGGAACGAAGTTTAGAGTGGAGAGCGGAGTGTTGTCGCTGAGGTTTATGGGAAAGGTGATTTCGGCGGGGAACTTTGTGTCGCAGGCCAAGAGCGATTATGCGCTATATAACGCGGTAATGGACGCGATTGGTGGGGACGCCGGCATTTTCCACGACCGCGCGGGAAACGAGGCGTTTGACGAGCTAGGGATCAACCGCAACCCATACGCGGAGTTTGTGGAGACGGGCGACGCGGCGGAAGACCAACGAAAATTCGAGGAGATGTATGCGGAACTGCTAGATTATACAGTGACGGTGCAGTCGGGCGCGCAGGAAGCGTGTCTAAATATCCTGGTTGACCCGAAGACAGGAGAAACAAAGTGTGATCCGAACGAGACAGATGAAGATACGAAGACAGACGGAGCGGTGGGCGGAGGCAAGACAGCGAGCTCGGCGGAAGAATATATTGACGAAGTGGCGGGTAAGGCGCGTGCTAACAGCAAAGACAAGGCGAACAACAACGCGGCGGCGCTTCTGAACGCGGCGGTGTCGGCGAACGAGCCGGTGCGGGCCGGTAAGGCGGCCGCGGGGATTATAATCGCGGTGGAACAGGCGAAGGCGGGCGACAACGGGCCGATTAACCAGGCGGCGAACTTGATGATGGCCGAGGCAGATAGCACTTATTCTGACCCGACTTCGGGGCAGGAGCAGACGACTAGAAAGAGCCCGGCGGAGGCCGCAAACATGTCGGCGGTGACGGCGGGCGGGAATTTCTCGCAGGAGACGGCTAGCCGCTATTCGCGCGACAGAGTGGCGTCGTTAGTGGCAAACGGCGACACGGGAAGCGCGGCGAGTTCGACGAGCAAGGCCTTAGTTTCTTCGGAGAGCAAATTGAAACAATTTGTTAGCTGGATCGGGGGGTTGTTTAAGGGGAGGGAGAAGGCAGACCCAGAAGAAATTAAGGCAAAGGCGAGTAATAGCCTAACGGACGCGCTATATAGCGACGCGAGCAAGGTTGCGACGGGCGAGGCGCTCGGCGAAAAGATTATCGAAGGCTCGGCTTATATTAACGCGGTGATGGCGCGAAACGTGGGTGGGGCGAGCGCATCGGACGAGGCGGCGATTGCACAATATGCAAAAGACGTGCAGGCGATTGTGGCGTATGATAAAGAAGCGGACGTGGCGCGCAGAAGCCCGTTTGATATTTCCTCCCCCAATACCTTTTTAGGGAGCATAGTAAATAGCCTGTATCCAGTGATGGCGCAAAAGAGTAGCTTGACGAGTAAGCTGAGCGGGGTGGCGAACACGGCGAGTAGTTCCCTGGCGCGTGTGGTGGGCGGACAAGTTTATGCGGACGGTGACGAAGAGAGCTATGCGACGAGCTATGGAAACTGTACAGCGCTGACGTCGGTGGGCGGAAAGGGCGATTTGTATTGTAACGAAAACCCGACGTTTGATATGAGCAC
>CAYUIH010000011.1:0-8299 GCA_964444775.1 uncultured Candidatus Saccharibacteria bacterium | reverse complement strand
GATAAACATGACTTTAAGCCAGCTAGAGGGGCAACTAGGCGACCAGCTGGAGGGCGGCGAAGTGAAAGAAAACGGGAGCCTAGAGCAGTATCTAGCGTTTAGCACAAAGCGGACGCCGACACCGGGGCCGAAGTCGGCGCAAATTTGTCAGATTTTGTCTAAGGAGAATCCGGGCGGGAACTCGCTGTGGAGCCGCATCAAAGCGAAGATTATGGGGACGACGGAAGAGCTGGAGCGGAACTGTACGGGAGACAACGAGAAGATTGCGACAGGTGAGGCTTATGCGAATAGCCCGAAGAATCCGTATTGGGACGGGGTGAAGTATTATCAAGCCTATGTGCTAGAGACATATGTATTAGAGCTGACCGGTTATTATAAAGATAGCAAGAACCCGACCGTGGCGGCGCTAGAAAGTTTTTATGAGCGTAACCCGAAAGATACATCATATGCCGGGGTGATTGCGGAGCGGACGGGGCTAAGTAAGGAGGAGGTGATTGCTGGGATTGAAGGGATTGTGTATTTGGCATATCTAGACAGCTACGACCCGGCTACGCGGTATGCGTTTATGGAGATGCCGGCGGAGCCGGAGTTTGAGCCAGAGTCCGTCGCTATAAGCGACGGTATGCTGATTGATGAGCGACGGAAATTCTATATTTAGCACAGAATTTGTGCGAGCAGAAAAGTATAAAAATATAGACCTTGACAGGTCTATTTTTTATGTTGTGGTGATTCCGGCGGGAGTCGAACCCGCGATTTTCTGGATGAGAACCAGACGTCCTAGACCACTAGACGACGGAACCAACTCTTGTTATTCTAGCATATTTTATTCATAATGTACAGAGCCATAGTTGGGGACGGCGGTGATCCAGGTTTGGCCGGGGACGAGAGAGATAGACTCGCCGGACTTGTCGCGGAAGACGATTTGGGTGTCTTTGGAGGACTTTTCCCAGGAGCCGAGATAGACATCACCGTTTTGGAAGATGTAAGCGTCGCCGGCGCCGAGAGAAGAAATATCTTCGTGGTAATTATCGTAGGCGGCGCGCTTTTCTTGGACAACCATGGCGATAACGACCTGAGGCGAGAGCTGGACGCGAGTACAGGAATCTTTAGTCTCGCAGGAGAAGACGTTGTGGGCGGAGCCGGTTTGGTAGGAGCGGTTGTAAGAGTTTGTCTCGGGGTTATAATCGAAAACTGGATTAAAATTGGGGATTTGGCCGAGGGAGAGGACAATGTGACGGACGCGAGGAGAGAGCTCGCTGGTGTCGCCGGAGGCGGGGACGTCGATTTTAAGCTGGGTGACGATTTGGCGCTGAGTGCGGTCGAGGGCAGCGGCTTCGGGCGTTAGATGGGGGAAACCTTGGATGTCGGAGGTGAGATAGCCCTTATTGGCGGCGTAGCCGGCGAGAAGACCGCCTTCAGTGAAGAGGTTGTTCCAGCGACGATAGTCGGCCTGGCCGGAAGGATAGTAAGCGTCGGAGCGCCACATATAAGTAGTACTTTCGTCGAGCTCGCGGGCGCCGCTGGCGTGGAGAGCCTGGAGCGCGTCTTGAGCGCCGCCGGCGTGGACGATAGTACAGCCAAAGGGGATATCCCAGTTAAAATAATAAATGCGAAGCGAGCGAATCGGGCCGATGACGGCGGGAGGGTTTTGGAAGACGGCGGCGAAGCGGGTGATGCCAGCCTCGGCAATAGCCTCGAAGACGACCTTAGCGGCGTCGAGACCGACTTGATCCCGAGCGCCATCAACGCCGTTAGGGATTTGGACGCAGAAGGTAGGGGCAGAGTCGAGTTCGGCGTTAGCGATTTCTTCGCCGGAGAGGCGAGAATAGAACTTCTCGGACGGCTCTGGGTTAACCGGCTCGGGCTCGGAGGAAGTTGGACTATCTTCAACGTCGGCGACGGGGGCGGCAGGAGCGGCGAAGAGGAGATGGAACGGATCTTTAAGGTAGAATAAATAAAAGGCGGCGCCGCCAGCGAGCAAGAGGAAAAAGATGACTAAGATAAGCACCATAGCCTTTTTAGACTGCTTTTTAGTGACGGAGTCTTCCTTAGGTTTAGGCACGTCGAAATTTTCGGCACGTTTAGCGGCGAAAGACTTAGCGAGCTCCTCGGGGGAAGGGGCGGCTTCTGGAGTAGGGCCGGCGGGAGCGGCGTCTGGAGCGGGCTCAGGGCTGGCCGGTTCGGGCTCGGGGGACGGCGCAGGCGGCGCCGCGGGAGCGGGCGTGGGAGCCGGGTTGGGCGAAACAGGGGCGTCCGAGGGATTTTGCATATGGTTAAATTATAACACTACTGCTGGTCGGAGACAAGGGCGGACTTGACCGCGCGGAGGCGGGCCAGAGTAACATCGCGGCCGAGAACAGAAAGCGTTAAATCGAGCGCGGGCGAGAACGGCGCAAAAGAAACGGCGATGCGAATGAGTGAGAAGAGTTCGGCGGGTCTGCGACCGGTCTCTACAAGAAGGTCGTTAAGGGCAGATCGGAGAGTTTCGGCAGTCCAGGCGTCGAGTGTCTCGAGCTTTTTAAGAACGACACCGAGGAGCTCGGCGAGACCAGACTCAGAGAGGCCGGTTTTTTTGATGAATTTGTTGGTGAGGAGTTGGTCGATGTCGAACGACGGATCTTCAAAGAAGTAGCCGGTCATGGTTTTTAAGTCGGAGAGGACTTTAAGACGGTCGTAGATGATGCTGAGGACACGCTTTTTGTATTCGTCATCGTAGGAGGTGGCGCTGTCGGGCCAAAAGCCGGCGGTGCGGAGATAAAACTCGTTAATTCCCTGCTCGGCGACGAGCTTACGAATCCACTGGCCGTTGAGCCAGAGGAGCTTAGTCTCGTCGAAGCGGGCACCGGAATTTTTGATTCGGTCGAGGGAGAATTTTTTAACGAGCTCTTCTTTAGTATAAATTTCTTTTTCGGTTCCGTCGTTCCAGCCGAGGCAGGCGAGATAGTTAAGCATGGCTTCAGGGAGAACGCCGTCTTCACGGTAGCCCGTGACGGACTTGGCGCCGTCGCGCTTGGAGAGCTTTTTGTTGCCGGTAGGGGCGAGAATGTGTGGAAGCGAGACGAGGAGCGGGCGGTCGATACCGAGGGCTTCATAGAGGGCGAGATAGTTGGGGGTGCTGGAGAGATATTCGACGCCGCGGGCGACGAGATTAACGCCCATGAGATAATCGTCGACGATATGGGCGAAGTTGTAGGTGGGGAGGCCGTCTTTTTTGATTAAAATAATATCATCTTGGACTTCGGGGCCGGCGGAAAGATCGCCCATGACTTCGTCGTGCCAGGAACGAGGCTGGGGGTCGGACTTAAAGCGGATAGGCATACCCTCCTGCCACTCGGGCGGATTCTTAGGGCGATGATTACGATAGAGATAGGGGAGTTTTTTAGCGGTGTCGGCGTCGCGATAAGACTGGATAGTTTCGGCGTCAGTATCGTCGGCATAGGCGCGGCTTTTAGCGACGAGCTTTTTCGCCCACTCGAGATAGATAGCCTTGCGTTCAGACTGGAAATAAGGGCCGTGATCGCCACCCTTGGTGGGACCTTCGTCCCAGTTGAGGCCGAGCCAGTTGAGCGTGTCGATGATTAAATCGGTGGCGCCCTCGACAAAACGAGCTTGGTCGGTGTCTTCTATGCGCAAGATAAGCTTACCTCCGGTTTGGCGGGCGGCAAGATAAGGATAGATAGCGGAACGGACGTTGCCGATGTGGATATAGCCCGTCGGCGACGGAGCGAAACGAGTGACGATTTTCATATCACTATTATACAATAATTATAGAGAGACGACAATGGATTTGATTTGTTTCTTGGTGAGGTTGTTGCCGGAGGCGTCGAGGCGATAGACGATACCGCCGTTAGTCCAGGCGGCATCGGAGCCGGCGACGAAGATGGTAATTCCCTGTTCGCGGAGGGAGGTGTAATTTGTGCCCCAGGTTTCTTTGACGTAATTATTTTCTAGAGCGTCGTTGTCCCAGGCGGACTTTTCTTCGGTTAAGGTGAAGGAGAGAGACTCGGAATTGGTGAAGACCATGGTGAGCTTACCTTCTTCGGAGACGATGTCGGAGAGAGTGTAGCCGCGCGGGATATAGGACGGATAAGAAGCTTCAATCCCGGACTGCATAGCGGCGACACGCACGGAAAGATCTGGCGTGTTGGTGGAGACGACGTAGCCGATAACGCCGACGGCGAGAGCGGCGCAGCCAAAAGCGAGGAGGAGCTTGTTGGCGCCGAGGCGGGTCTTGACGGAATCCGGCGTGGAAGTGATAGCGGGGGAAGATTGTTTGTCGACGGAGTCGACGTTTTTCATGGCGGAAGCGAGGGCGCTATCTTTAATCTCCTTTAGAGACTTTTCGGACTTAGGCGCGGAGGTGAGGGATTTCTCGATGACGGAGGAGAGAGGCTTAGGGGCGGCCGGGGCGGCAGCGACAGGCTTAGGCGCGACAGGCGTGGCGACGGGAGCGACAGGAGTGGACGGCGCGGAAGCGGAGAAGTTAACCCGGAGAGTTTGGCCTTGTTTAAGGGCGGCGAGGCGTTCGCGATTAATTTGGTCGGCGAGGGCTTGGCGACGCTTGAGATCGTCGGCGCGGCGCTTAGCGACGGAGTCGAGCGCAGCAGATTCTGCATTGACAGAGACAGCCTCGGGCTTTTTGACGTAACGACGATTTAGAGTGGTCGACTTTTGGACCCGGGTGTGGGACGCGGAGCTGGAAAGATTCGCTTTCTCGGCGTCGGGAGTGTTATCCATAAAACATATACCTCGCTTTTAATAAAGTTCTTAGAATAATAATAACATCAAGCGGTTTGGAAAAGCAAGAGCTATTTTTATAGAAAAAACATGATATAATTTAAGAAAAGAATTTTCAATGGACGAACAAGAAAAACTCAAACGTATCCAAGAAATCCGGCTGATTATCACAGAGATTTTGATGTTTTTAGCGATTGTGTCGCTAGTGGGGTTCTTAACCTTGGTAGTGTCGGGATATTCGTTTAATCTGAGGGGGTTGTCGCGCGAAGATGAAGAGCTAGTGGAGCGGACGGGATTGGTGCAGATTTCTTCCCTGCCGACTGGGGCGACGATTACGCTGGACGGCGAAGCGCCGCTGCTCCTAAGGACGAACGGGAGTCGGACTTTACTGAGAGGCGAGCACGAAATCGTGTTGACGAAAGACGGATTTGACACCTGGACAAAGACAGTGGAGATTAGAGAAGGTATGATGTACCGAGTGAACTATTCGCGGTTGTTCTTAACTCAGCGGGCGCAAGAAGAAGTTTTAGAGCTGACGGCGAAACGGAGCTTTGTGTCGCCGAACAAGGAGAAGATGTTAGTAGTGGAGGCGGGCGCGACGTATTTAGTAGACCTAAACAGCGCGAAGCCGGTGAAGAAGCTACTAATGGAGGAAGAGCTGACAGAAGTGGAGTGGAGCGGCAACTCGGAGCGGATTTTAGCACGGACGGAGAAGGAGCGAGCGGTATATAACGTAAAGGTGGCAACGGAAAAGTTTATAGTGGACGAGAAATATCTAGACGTGAAATTTGAGAGCGAGGCGGGCGAGCGGCTTTTGGCGCGGACGGAGAAGGGAGAGCTAGTAGAGCTAGACATTAGAGTAAAGGAAAATAAGCCGACAGTGCTCCAGACTGGCGTAATAAAATTCGACAATGATGGGGACAGGATTGTGTTTTTGACGACGGCGAAGGCGGAAGAAGAAGGAGAGGAAAAGATAGAATATCAGATTAGAGCGATGCGGACGGGGGCGGGCGAGAGCTATTTAGTGAGGCTAGTGACAAATGGCGAGGCGGAGATTTCTACGATGCGCTATTTCCAGGAGACGTACTTTGGGGTGATAGACGCTGGAGTGTTTAAGGTTTATCGGAGCATGAGCTGGCCGGAAGCGGACTGGACTGTGGAGAAGATATTTGAAACAGAAGCGGGAGGGGCGCTTAAACTAGAAAAGCGGGGGAAAGGAATGGTGTTTAACCTTTTGGCGGAAGGCGGGGCGAGACGCGGGTTTGATATTGAGGCGGAGAAGATGTTTGAGTTTGAGGCGGAGGGGGTAAAGACGGGGTGGGTGGATGAGTTCTTAAGATACGAGATTGACGAGAAGGGGCGACTAGTGGTGGTGGACTATGACGGGTTGAACCGACGAGAACTAGTGGAAGGCGACGTGGAGGCGGGGCAGGCGGTGACGATTTCGGGAAACAGCCGGTATCTTTATTATTTCTCCGAGGGGAAGTTAGTAAGAGAAAAGATAAACTAAAAATCACCCCCGGAGGGGTGATTTTGATTTTGCTGATATATATATATATATTACCAGACGCGGACGAGGACTTCTCCGCCGAGGTGGTTCTTGATGGCTTCGTGGCCAGTCATGATTCCCTTCGGGGTGGAGACGAGGACGATACCGCGGCCAGACTTGACCTTCGGAATCTCCGTGGCGCCGGCATAAACACGACGACCAGGCTTAGAAACCTTTTCGATTTCGTGGATGGCCGGGAGCTTGCCCTCTTCGTTGATGATAACGTGGAGGGTGTTGCGCGGGGAGTGGTCGAGGATTTCGTAGTTAGCGAGATAGCCAGCCTTCTTAAGAGACTCGACAATGGCAACTTTGAGCTTGGAGGTTGGGAGATAAATCTCACGTTTGCCAACCATAGAAGCGTTGCGAACACGAGTTAAGAGGTCGGCGATTTGGTCAGTTGATTGAATAGACATTTTCTTCTCCTTTCTCCTACCAGCTACTCTTAGTTACGCCCGGGATTTCGCCCTTGGACGCCTTCTCGCGGAAGGTAATACGGCTCATGCCGAAACGGCGCATATAACCACGCGGACGACCGTCGAGCATATCGCGGTTTTTAAGGCGTGTGATAGACGAGTTTCTCGGGAGCTTCTGGAGACCTTCGAGGTCGCCAGCGGCCTTGAGCTCGGCACGTTTGGCTTGATATTTTTGGTACATTTTGGCGCGTTTTTGATCGCGGAGCACAGCAGACTTTTTAGCCATTACTTGTCTCCTTTCTCAAACGGCATGCCTAATAGTTCTAGCAACTTTTTGGATCCTTCCTTTGAGCCATTTTTAATGATGAACGTGATTTCGAGACCGTGCAAGGCAGCGGAATCTTCAAACGTGATTTCTGGGAAAACGGTTTGTTCGCGGAGGCCGAGAGAATAGTTCCCTTTGGCGTCGAACGAAGTGGTCGGGACACCGTGGAAGTCGCGGACGTGCGGGAGCGCTACGTTGATGAGACGGTCGACAAATTCGTACATTTTGTCGTTTCTGAGCGTCACAAGATAGCCAACCGGAGCGCCCATACCCTTGCGGATTTTAAAGGTCGCGATGGACTTTTTAGCGAGGCGAGAAGTCGGGGCTTGGCCGGTGATTTTCTCGAGGGTAAGCTCGACTGTCTCGGTGAAACGCTTGTCTTCGCGTTTTTTGCCGACACCAGAGGAGACGACAACCTTAGTGAGGCGCGGAACTTGGTTGATATTTTTAAGACCTAACTCTTTTTGGAGTTTTTTCTCGATTTCGGAGCTATAGAGCTCTTTTAAGCGAGGGACGTATTTAGTATCTGCTTTCTTCGTAGCCATATTAGAGCACCTCCGGAGCTAAGCTGATGATTTTAGTAAAGCCGAGATCGCGAAGCTCGCGCGGAACTGGGCCGAAGACACGGGTGCCACGTGGGGTTTTGTCTTCGTTGACGAGGACAGCCGCGTTGTCGTCGAAGCGAATGGTGGAGCCATCGGGACGGCGAATTTGTTGGCGAGTGCGAACGATGACGGCGCGGACGACGGCTTTTTTCTTGACGCCGCCAGTTGGGGAGGCATCTTTGACGCTACAGGTGACGATGTCGCCAACGTGAGCGTAGCGGGCGCGAGTGCCGCCGAGCACGCGGATAACGCCAAGTTCCTTAGCGCCGCTGTTGTCGGCAACCTTTAATCTAGTTTCTTGTTGAATCATGTTATTCCTTTTCTCCTTCTGGGGAGTCGGAAGCGACTGTGCCTTGGAAGGCGTCGGTAGCTTCTTCTTTTAGCTCGACAGAGCCGTGGGAACGCTCAAGCACCTTGACGAGTTTATAGCTCTTGGTCTTGCTGAGCGGGCGGCAAGAGGTGATTTCGACCTTATCGCCTTTGTGTGCCTCGTTTTTCTCATCGTGAGCAGCGTATTTACGAGTTTTCGTGTACTGCTTGTGATAGAGAGGGTGGGTTTCGCGACTTTCGATGGAGACTGTGATGGTTTTATCACGCTGATCGGAAGAGACGATTCCGACTAATGTGTGTGCCATAATTAGAACTCCTCTTTCTTAATAATTTTTGTACG
>CAYUIH010000010.1:0-10862 GCA_964444775.1 uncultured Candidatus Saccharibacteria bacterium | reverse complement strand
CTCCTGCCAGGTGCTCTAAGAAAAGGTGTGCGCGCCAGGGAGAACTAAGAGCGTCTCGGGAGTTTCTTCGGTTGTATAAATTTCTTAGTCGGAAAAAAGCGGGTAGACCCGGAGGGTAATCGTGGCGCGGGAATGGACGTTGCCGGTGTTGCCGAGGAAGACGGAGGTTTTAAGTGGCGTATCGAGATAAACCGGGGAGATGTTATTCTCTAATACCTTCCCTTCTACGCGGGTTTCTCCGGCGACCGTGGCATAGAGAAGCATGGCGACCTGGGAGGTGGACTTGATGGCGGCAGAAGAATCGTATTCGGTTGTATCTTCAGGCGGCAGGGCGCGCACAAGAAAGGCGGCGTATTGTCCGCCAGCGGGCGCGTCGGCGGGGACGGTAATTTTATATTTAACTTCTACTTGAGAGTCGTGAGAAGCTAGCTCGCCGGTGGTGGTCTCTAAGGTAATCCAATCGACAATTTGAGAATAATCCGTCTTATCTTCAAAATCGAGGGTAAAGTTTTCGTCCTCAACCGTAAAGGGCGCAACCTTAACCCGAAAGCTGATAGGCTCGGCGTTTGGGAAGGGGTTGATAACAGAAAAAGACCCCTCGTAGGTTTCCCTGGGGGAAAGTCGGGCTTCTTGGTTGCCCGGCGAGATAGCGATAGATGTGCTCTCCGCCATTTAGTTCCCAATGTAGAGAGTGTATTCGACCTGGCCGGTATAAGTCCCGGCGACAGCCATGCCGGCATTAAAGCCATAGGTGACTTGGAAGCTTTCTGTGCCGAAGTAGCTGTTAGCGACGCTGTTCATACTGCGGAAAGTGTTGCCGGAGACGACGGTGGTGGCGGAAGTGGGGACGGCGTGGAAGGCGGCGTAGCTGGTGTCTTGGGCGGAGGCGGGGGTAGGAGTGGGGGCGTAAGTGTCGGAGCCGATAGTCTTAGAGACGCCGGTAACCTTCATGGCCCAGTTGGCGGTGGAGCCGGCGATAGTTGAGGCGTCAGACGGGGTAGCGGAAGGGATAGTGTAGGCGGGGGTAGTGTTGGTCTTCATGACGGCGGCGCCGTTGACGACATAGGCGGCAGGAGTGGTGGCGGAAACATGCCAACCTTGAGAACAGTCGGAATTAGCGCCGGTAATCGGCGTGTTGGCGACGCCGTTGACCGTGCCGGTGGCAGGGTGGTTATAAACGCCGTCTCCGTCTGGGTCGTCGTAAACTTGGCCGGTATAGCTAGCGGTGCGGTAGTTACAAAGGACTTGATAGGTGGTGGTGCCGAAATTGTTGGTGGTATCGCCAGGCCTAAACGTGCCGACGTATTGATGGTTGTTATCGTCGTAGTTAAGGCCGTAAGATGTGCCGGTCTCAAAAGTGTGGTCGGTGGCAGAAAAGCCGACAACGCCGGCAACCGTAGCAGAAACCTGCACCGGAGTAGAGGCGATAGTAACGGCGGCGAAGGAGCTGGTCGGGAGGGACAAGACAGCAACCCCGAGGAGCAGACCTAATCCAGAGACTAACTTAGTTGATTTTAACACTTTTTGTCTAACACTTTCCAAATTATTATTTGGCTTACGTCTATTTTAGCCCACCACATCAAGAAAATCAAGACGCTTTTGGCTTTTTCCTTCCCTGTTAGTTAAAAAATCTTATTTTGTCTTGTCAACTTGACTTGTGGAAAAATATGGTCTAGCTCGCCATATATATTATATATGTAAAGGTTATTCCGTTCGCAGGGCCTCAACCGGGTCTTTTTTAGACGCAGCCTTAGCGGGGATAAGCCCGCCAATAAGGGTTAAGACGACGCTGAGAATTACCAGGCGCAGAGCAGAGATAAGCGGGAGCACAGCGCGAAGATTCTCGACTTCGGTCAAGGCGCGGAGGACGGCGTTGATGGGGAGAAGCAGGAAATACGAGATACTAATCCCAAAGAGGCCGGAGAGCAGGCCAATGATAAAGGTCTCGGCGTTAAAGATGCTGGAGATGTTGCGTTTAGAGGCGCCGATAGCGCGGAGAATACCGATTTCTTTAGTGCGCTCGTAGACGGAGATATAAGTGATAACGCCAATCATAATCGAGGAGACAACGAGCGAGATAGAAACGAAGGCGATCAATACATAGGAGACGGCGTTAACGATAACCTTAACGGAGTCCATAAGAATCCCAGTGAGGTCGGAATAGTTGATTTGTTGTTCCTTAGCGACCGAATCGTTATAACCATCGAGGAAGTTGATAAAGTTCTCCTTGCCGTCGAAGCTAGTGAAGTAGAAATAGAGATAAGACGGTTCCTCTTGGTCTTGGAAGCCGAGTTTTTGGAGATTGGATTTTTGAGTGGAGGCAGAACCACCGGAGAGGAGAGATTGCATGACGCGGGTTAGCTCGTCTTCTGTAAAGTTGAGCGTAAAGGCGGAAGTGATAGCGGCCGCGTCGATGTTGAAAGCGGAGGCGAAGGAGGCGGAGATAGTCGCCGTGAGGCTCCCGACTTGTTCGAGAACGGATTTTTTGATTTTTGCCTCGGTCATAGCCTTCCCCATTCTTGAAAGGAGCGTCTCAAAGAGCGTAGACATCGGCTCGACGGTTTTAGCTGTAGCGGTAAAGTCGGCGAAGGAGATAAACCGGGCGGCGGGGGTGGCCAGATAAGCGTCGAGAAGAGATTGGAGAGTAGCGAAGAAAGTTTCTTTAAAGATTTCTGCCGGAACAACATAGCCCGCCTCAAGCGCGACAAAGGTAGCCTCCGAATCTGGCTCGGCGATAAAGGCTTGGAGGAACGCCTCGGCGTCAGCGGCGGGGAGCGGCGTGCCGACGTGTTCCGCCTTATAGTCCTCTAGCTCGTTCGAGAGGCGATCGACGAGCGAGTCGAAGGCACTAGAAAAAGCATCCTTAGCCGGGGCTTGGTCGATATTGATAGAGTCGGAAATTTTCGCCATGGCCGCGGCGACTTCCGTCTGGACGGCGGCTTGGTCGATGTTGATGTTAAAGGCGCTGGCGAGCTTATTCTCGTCGACCTGAACCAGGTCTTCAAAGCCATAATCAAAGGAGTTTTTCTCCTCGTCGAAACGCTTGCCAGAGAAAATGTCGATGTCTTTATTCTTGAGCTGTTTCTGGACGACTTCAGATTGCTCCGCGCGCGAGATAATCTCTGTGACTAACTCGGCAGGGTAGTTAACGCCTTGTTCGAGCATCTGGCTTGTCATGCCCGGCTTGGCGGTGATAACGCCGACAACTTTAAGGCGGATAGACTTATGTTCGTAAACATCTCTAAGGAACTCTTTATCGTCCGACATATCCTCGTAGACGTCATATTTCTCGTTATAACGATAGAGGTCGCTCGGAACGATAGCGCGAAGGTCGAGATCTAGCAAATCTTGATAATCGAGCAGGAGCGGCTCGTGGCTGATGTCGACAGATTCGCCAGACATTAGTTTTTCTACCAACTTACTCAGCTCCGCTGTGTCTTTTAGCCCGAGCTCGTATAATAATAAATCCGAAGCGACGCCTTCGCCAGAGAGGTTAATAATTAGCTCGTTATAATTTTCTGGGAGGCGCCCGGCGAGAATGTCGTATTTTTCTGTTAGCGTCTCCTTATCGCTATTATAAAACGGGCTATAGAGCGAGGTGGAGCCGCCGGTAAAGTTTGTCATCATGCTGAGGCCGCTGCCAAACATCGAGTCGAAAGTGTCGTTTGGGTTAAGCTTGGCGAGAGTGTTGGTGGCATCGACAGAATAAACCAGCGGGCGGATGTCGTAGCCAACGGTGACGGTTTTAACGCTGTCTTTAAGCTCTGAGACGTGGGCGTCATAGTATTTTTTGAAACTTTTGAGGTCGTTCGTGGCGACGGATTTGAGCGTGTTGGCCATAACAGGATATTCGGCAAGTTCTTTCTGAGCCTGGTCGCGGCGAGAAATCGTCCCAGAATCTTTAATGTCGTCTTCTGTGGTGGCGAGGCTGGCGAGAGAGAAAGATTCTTCAGTCAGCATTAGGGGGTAGGAGTCGAGCGTGTCTTCTTGGATACTATCGACATAATTTTGGAAACCGGTGGAGACGGCGAGAATAAGAGCGATGCCGATGATGCCGATACTCCCGGCGACGGCGACGAGGATAGTGCGCTTTTTCTTGGTTAAGAGGTTGTTGAAGGAGAGGCCGAGGGCGGTAAGAAAGGACATTTTGGTTTTTTTAGACTTACGCTGGCGGTCGACAAGGTCGGCCTTGAGCTCGGGGCGTTTGGGGGATTTTTTAGATTTTGCGACGCGAGAATCTTTGGTGATTTTGCCGTCTTTAAGCTCGATGATGCGGGTGGAGTATCGTTTAGCGAGGTCGGGGTTGTGCGTCACCATAATTACGAGCTTGGTTTTAGAAATTGCTTTAAGCAGCTCCATGATTTGAACAGAAGTCTCGGAATCTAGCGCGCCGGTCGGCTCGTCGGCGAGGAGAATGTCTGGGTCGTTGACGAGGGCGCGAGCGATGGCGACGCGTTGCATCTGACCGCCGGAGAGCTGGGCGGGGCGTTTATAAATATGTTCCTTGAGGCCGACTTGTTCCAGAGCCGCTTTGGCGCGCCGGATTCCCTCGCGCTTAGAGGCGCCCGAGAGAGTGAGAGCGAGGCGGACGTTGCTTAAAATAGTTTGGTGAGAAATTAGGTTATAACTCTGGAAGACAAAGCCAATACGGTGGTTACGATAAGCGTCCCAGTCGGCGTCTTTAAAACGTTTGGTGGAGATGCCGTCGATAATGAGATCGCCGGAAGTATAATGGTCGAGGCCGCCGATAAGATTGAGTAAGGTGGTCTTTCCGGAGCCGGAAGGGCCGAGAACACTCGCAAACTCTTGTTCGCCAAAATCGAGTGAGACATTATCGAGCGCACGCTGAACTAGCGCGCCAGTACGATAGATTTTGGTAACGTTTCTTAAAGATAACATTAATCTCGCAGTTAACCTTCCCTTTTTACTATATATATTATATATGGCGCGGGAGATTTTAGCAACAAAAAAGATAGCTTTGGTGCGCCTGACTAGACTCGAACTAGCACAGCACTTAAAATGGCCACTACCACCTCAAGGTAGCGTGTCTACCAATTCCACCACAGGCGCACAGGTTGTAAAAAAGCTATCTTCAAATCGCCGTAGCGATGTGTATATATTATACTACGGCGTGCGGTTTTTGGCAACTTTTTCGACACCCCAGAAACGGACGTCGGTAAAACGGTCGGTCGGCACGACGAGCGAGACGTCCTCGCCGAAGGTTTTAACGTTATGGTCGAAGAAATAGCTCATCTTTACTTGGTAAAGCCCGATGGCGGGGACGTCATCAACCCAGCGGCGGAGAAAAGCCTCGTATTTGGCGTTGCGAACGGCATCATCGACGGCTTCGTGGGCGGAAAGAATTAAATCGTCGGCGACGGAAGAATTATAGTTAGAAAGGTTAAGTCCGGTAGAGGAAGCTTGAGACGAGTGATAGTAAGCGAGCAAGTCTGGGTTGGGCCCGAGTTCGACCTCGTAAAGCAAGAGGTCGTAGGCGCGGTTAGCGACAACGTTAACGACAAATTCTTGACCCGGCTCATATAGCTCTTTAGAGACGGTAAAGCCGAGAGCTTCGAGCTGTGCGGCGAGATCTTCAGCGAGAGTTGGGAAGTAGCCGGTGTTGACCGTGACAAGGCTGAGCTGTTTATTATCTAGCGCGGCGACGCCAGCTTTAGCGGCCTCAACGTCGTGTGCGGGGAGCTCAGGCCAGTTCTCGAGAGAAAGCTGAGACTTTAAAATAGGATAGTCGAGCGCCGGCTCGTCGCCAATCAGCGTGCGAAGCTCGTCGACGCTAAGCCCGGTTTGGATAAGCTTGCGCGTAGATTTGTTTTTGAGGATGCCAGACTTAGTGTTGAGAAAGAGATAGACGCCGGAGTTGATCGTGGTTTGTTTTTCGTAAATGGACTTAGTGAGGACGTCGCTGGTGTCGGTTGGGAGGAGCTCGGCGGTGGCGGAGATGACGCCAGAGCTAAGCGCGACTTTAATTTCTTCGGTCGTAGGATAGGCGTGGACGACAAAGCTAGAGATGCGCGGCGCGCCTTTATAATAGTTTTTATTAGCGGCGAGATAAACCACGGCCTCGCCGGCAGTGCCGACGGTTTGAGTAGCGTTATAACTAAACGGGCCGGAAGAAACCGGGGTTTGAGAGAAGGAAGATTCGAGTAAGGTGGCCGGGTCGACATTTTCTAGGATATGTTTGGGGAGGATAGGAAAGTCGAGAGCAGAGGCAAAGTCGGCGTAGCTGGAGGAAAGCTCAAAGGCAAGCTCGCCAGTCTCGGTCTCGCGGACAGAGACGCCGCGGAGGTTAGAAGAATAATTAGAGACGACGGCAGGGTTTTTAATAAGGTCGGCCGTAAAGAGGACGTCAGCGTTGGTGAGGTCTGCCCCGTCAGACCATTTGAGGCCAGAGCGGAGCTTAACCGTCCAGACCTTTCCGGATTGGTCGGAGCGGACAGAGCGGGCGAGGACGTTGCCGACATGGCCGGACGAATCGGAAGCGGTGAGGCCGAGAAAGAGGAGCTTAGCGAGAGTCTTTTCGCTATTGGTCGAGGCGAAGAGAGGGTTAAGAGAGTTGACCTTTCCGAGGGTAGCCTCGGTGTAGGTGCCGCCATAGGCGTAGCTATTGGTTGAATAAGATTCGGTAAACCAAAAACTCTGAGTAAGAGCGAGCATAAAGAGTGCAAACACGAGCAGCCCCCACTCAATAACAAAGAGGCGGACATCGCCGACGTGAGAAAGACGCTTTAAGAAGTTTTTCTTGATGTGTTCTTCCGTGGAAACAGTCGCCTCCTCGGAGAGACGCGAAACCTGCTTTAAAACTTTTTGCCCACGCTTTTTATTGAAGATTTTCATATTAAGAAGGGATGATAAGAATTCCTAAAATCGACAAGACAAAGATAACGGCGAAAACGATTGTAGCGTTAAACAGGGATTTGTCGAGGCCACGGCGAGTGGTATAAAGCTCGCCCGAGCCGCCGAGACCAGCGCCAAGCGAAGCGCCGCGTTGTTGGAGCAAAATGAGGAGCGTGGTCAGAACCGCGGAGATGATAATAAGGGTTTGGAAAATAGCAACTAAGTTCATGATGTTTCTATTATAGGAGATTTGGCGGGATTCTGCAAGTTATTTAAGCTGGCGTTTGCGCTTTAACAGAGTGTGATAGGTGATGGCGAAACGATGAGCTTCCTCGTCAATCCGGGCGATAAGGCGAGAAACGTGCGAATCGCCAGAGAGCTCGACAGTTCTAAACTTGATAGTTTGCGACTCTTCGCTCGGCTCAGGGATGACGATTTTAACGAGGGCGGACTTAGCGTGGTCTCCGGACTTATCACGACCAATAACCGGGATGTTGGCGCCGTTGTTGACGCCTTTAAGAAGCGGGAGAATAGCGGCGACTTGAGTCCGCCCGCCGTCGAGAATAATGAGGTCGGGGAAAGCCCAGCCTGGGTGTTTAAGCCGGCGCATAATAACCTCTTGGAGCGACGCGAGGTCGTGATTTTGTTGTTTTTTGAGCTTAAACTTACGGTATTCGGAACGGTCGGCGGCGCCGTTAGTAAAAACCACCATAGAGCCAACCACGTCTTCGCCGTTTTGATGAGAAATATCATAGCCCTCGATTCGGCGAGGCGGAGTAGGGAGGTGGAGAAGATGCTGGAGCTGAGCTAAGGCTTGGTCGGCAGAAAGGTCGAGAAACTCGCGGTCGGAAAAGACAATTTTCTTCTTTAGCCCCTTAAGGCCAAAGAGTTCGTTGCGGAGCTCGGCGGCGCGCTCAAAATTGCCCGCGGTTGCTTCTTCTTGCATTTCCCTCTCGAGGTCTTTAAGGAGCTTTTGGCGATCGCCCTCGAGATAGCGGATAAGGTTGTTCAGAATTTTATGGTAGTCTCTCGGGGTCATCTTGCCGATTTCTATCCCGGGGGTAAGGCCGAGGTCGGTGTCGAGGGTTTTCTTTCCGGTGTATGGCTTATTATAATAGGGGAAAATCTTGCGGAGGATGCGCAGGGCGGCTTCTATGGTGTTTTTGGCGTAAAACGGGCCGATATAACGAGCGTTGTCGTCGAGAGGCTGGCGAGTCATAGAGACATATGGAATCTCTGATTTGGTATCGATACGGACATAAGAGACAGATTTATCATCGCGGAGGAGAATGTTCCATTTGGGCATATAGCGCTTAATCATTTCGCTCTCAAGAAAGAGAGCGTCCATCTCTGTATCGACCACAATCCAATCAGTCATGGCGATTTCCGCAACGAGCGCGGCGGTTTTAGCGTCGCGGTCTTTAGGGTTTTGGAAGTATTGGCGGACGCGGTTTTTAAGTACGGCGGCCTTGCCGACATAAATAATCTCGCCGGTTTTATCTTTATGGAAATAAACCCCGGGGGCGGCGGGGAGAGTCTCTAATTTTTGTTTAAGGGCGGCGTTCATGGCGTTATTCGGCGATGTCGTAATCCTCGACGGTGCTTAAAGTGCGGTCATAGGTATCTAGAAGGTCGTCGAGACGGAGATATTCGGCGGGGGGAGTGGCGGAATGTTCGTAGCTTTCGAAGCCACGGTTGGCGGGGAGCTCGAAGATGGATTTAAGACGGGCGAGGGACTTTGGCGTGGCCTCCACCCAAGAAGCATCGAGCGCTTCGGCGAGGGTGGATTTGGTCTCTATCTCATAAAGCTCGTCTTTGCTAAGGTATTCGCCAAGGTTCTCAAACTCTTCCTCGGGGACGCCGAGCGTCTCGAGACGAGCCTGGAGATTATCCTCTAAAATATCGAGGAAGCCCGAGAGATAATAATAGCTGGCCGTCTCGTCTTGAGAGTTATCAGCTTTAGCATCTTCCGAGAAGGCGGAGCTGGCGGAGTTGAGCCGATCGATATCGCTTTGGTCGGACTTAGGCTTAGGCGAGGTGGGGAGCATATCAAGAATTAAGATAAACAAAATAACCGTTAAGACGGCAATAATAACGCGGGCGAGGCGGACGCGCTTGGCCTTGCTCAGCGTCTTCTTAGGCGCGTCTTGGGGAGTTTCCGAGGGATTAGAGACAGATTTTTCCATAATTTTAAGTTAATTATACTACAAATTTGTGGAATTTTTTGTTATAATAATGCTTATGGATAATTTTGTGATTTCTAATATCAAAGCGAGGCAGATTTTAGATTCTCGGGGGAATCCGACGGTTGAGGCGGATGTGTTTCTGGAGTCGGGTCAAGCTGGGCGTGCGGCGGTGCCGTCGGGCGCCTCGACTGGGGTGGGTGAAGCGCTAGAGTTGCGCGACGACGACCCGAAGTTTTATGGCGGCAAGAGCGTGCTGAAAGCCGTTTGGAACGTCAACTCTAAGATAAAAGATGTTCTAGTCGGAAACACGGCCGACCAACACATCGTCGATCAAATTATGCTCGACCTCGACGGGACAGAAAACAAGAGTCGCCTCGGGGCGAACGCGATTCTCGCAGTCTCGTTAGCGACGGCGAAGGCCGTGGCCAGAGCGAAGCGCCTGCCGTTTTATGCTTATGTGGCCGAGCTAGCCGGGACGATGGACGAAATGAGTTTGCCCCTACCAATGATGAACGTAATGAACGGTGGCGAGCATGCAGATTGGTCGACCGATTTCCAAGAATATATGATTATCCCGCGTGGAGCGGAGAATTTTGCAGATGCCGTGCGGATGGGGGCGGAAGTGTTCCATGCTCTGAAAGATGTTTTGAAAGAGCGGGGCTACCCAACGACGGTAGGCGACGAAGGTGGCTACGCGCCAAAAGTCCGCGAGGGAGATAATGAGCCGCTGGAGTGCATAAAGTTGGCAATTGAGCGGGCGGGGTATCGGACTGGCGAAGATATTGCCATGGCTATGGATATTGCCAGCTCGGAGTTCTATGACAAAGATCATTATGTCTTGAAAACTAACGGGGATTGGAAGAGTGCGGAGGATTTGACAAACTGGTATGATTGGATTGTAAATAATTACCCCGTAGTGTCGATTGAGGACGGGCTAGCCGAGAGCGACTGGGCGGGGTGGAAAATGTTGACAGAGCGGCTGGGCTCTCGCGTGCAACTAGTAGGGGATGACTTGTTTGTGACGAATACGAAGTTGCTAAAAAAAGGGATTGCCGAGAAAGCCGGCAACGCTATTCTCATCAAGCCGAACCAAATCGGGAGTCTATCTGAGACGATTAACGCCGTGAAGATGGCGCAAAAAGCCGGGTTCAAGACGATTATCTCCCACCGCTCGGGCGAGACGGAGGACGTCTCGATTGCACATCTGGCGGTGGGGCTTGGAGCTGGGCAAATTAAGACCGGTTCCCTGTCTCGTTCCGAACGAATCGCAAAGTACAACGAGTTGATGCGGATTGCGGAGGGGAACTCCCGCCTTGGCCTAGCAAAGCCGTTCTAAAATCATCTAAAAAAGCGACTCTTGTGGGGTCGCTTTTTGGCGAGTATTAGATAAGCGAGACAAACTGGTCGTAGTAGGCTTGCATCTTGGCCGGGTCGGTGCGGTAGGAGTTGCCGTTGAAGAAGTCGCAAAACTCTTCGCGGGCACGGCAAACCTCGCGGAGTTTAGCGAAGTCGCGCTTTTTTTGGAGCGAGTCGATAGTAAAGTCAAAAAGTTCCAAAGCGCGGTCGAAACAACCCTGAAAGCGACTAGATTTCTCGCGGTTTTTGAGCGAACGAGAAACTTCGCTGCCAATGTTCCCCATTTGATAAGCGAGCGACTTTTCTCCCCAAGTTTCTCGGGCGGACTTATGCTGGACTATTTGATCCATTTTGCGACTACCTGTTTGATTTCCTCTCGAATTTCCGGATTTTCTACATCGCGGGAGCGATTTCCTTGGCGCGGACGGATGTTTATCATGGAGTCGAACTCGATAAAGTCTTCTCCGT